>NZ_NTLW01000256.1:0-37296 GCF_002632075.1 Pseudoalteromonas sp. ESRF-bin5
CTAACCGTTACGGTTAAGTAGGAGCGTAATCATGGCATCTTTAAATAACTTTAAAAAAAGCATCGTGGTTGTTGCACTTGCAGCTTCACTTGCAGCCTGTGGCGACAACGACAGTAACGATCCTGTTCAAGTTGTCACACCGCCGACTCCTGAGCCTGTAAGCTATACATTTGATGTAACCGTCAGTAATTTAACCGCAGGGCAGCCACTATCGCCTATTGCCATTATTGCACATACAGAAGGCACACTTTGGCAAATAGGTAGTCCTGCATCGGTTGCATTAGAAACAATGGCTGAAGGAGGCGACAACAGCCAACTACTTGCATTAGAAAACGCCATTGCAAATGCATCAAGCGAAGGCCCTGTTGGACCTGGCGTAAATACCACGATTACATTAACGACAGACTCACTTGAAGCACTCAAGCTTTCACTTGCCACTATGATGGTGAACACAAATGATGGATTTACCGGTCTTAGTGCTTTAGACGTATCTTCATTAGCCGTGGGTGACTCTTTAATTCGCACCACTGTTGCTTATGATGCAGGTACTGAAGCAAATACAGAAGCAGCTGGTACGATACCCGGTCCTGCTGATGGCGGAGAAGGTTTTAATGAAGCCCGTGATGATGTTAATTTTGTAGCAAGACACCCAGGTGTAGTTACAAATGAAGATGGCTTATCTAGTTCAGTACTTAGCCCTGAACATAAGTTTGATAACCCATTAGCAAAAGTGGTTATTACCAGCACTCAGTAATTCGTTTATCTGTATTGACCTTGATATACCAGCTTGTAATGGGGAAGTAGGGGCGCACGGAAGCCCCCTTTTTTTACGAGGATAAACAATGCGTCATGAAAAATTACTCATAGTTGAAGACGACAGAGAAATTGGTAAATTAATTACCACACAGCTTACATCGCTAAATTTACATGTGGATCATGTTATAAGTGCTGAGCTGGCTCTAAAAAAAATTGCCAAGCACCCCTACGGGCTTATTTTACTGGATATAAACCTGCCGCAAATGGATGGATTGAGTTTATGTCGTAAAATAAAAGAGCACTATCCAACTACCTCCGTTATTTTACTCACCGCACTAAGTAGTGACATGGATAGGGTTATTGGCCTAGAAATGGGCGCAGACGACTATATTTGTAAACCCTTTTTTGCACGTGAACTACAAGCCAGAGTAAAAACCCAACTTCGACACAGAGCACAGTTACTCGCCAGCCAAAATACCGATGAACCCTCTGTTGCAAGTGAACAAACCCTTAAAGTTGGCTCATTAAACATTGAGTTTGACTCTCATCAAGTGTATTTAGCCGAACAGGCAATTAACCTAACTGCCACCGAGTTTGATTTGCTGGTGTATTTTGCACGCCACCCTAACCATGTATTTAGTCGCCAACAACTACTTGATAAAGTCTGGGGCTACCAACATAGCGGTTACGAACATACTGTTAATTCACATATTAATCGGTTACGCGCAAAGCTTGAATTGCACCAATCGACACCTATTATAGAAACCGTTTGGGGTGTGGGATACAAACTCAATCCAAGCCAACTTAATTAAGATTTTTATTATGAGACTTTCTTTGTACCAAAAATTAGCAGTGTCGTTAGCCGTAATTTTTTGTTTTATTTGCGCGCTGGTTTATAGCTGGAGTAAACAACTAGAACTCAACTCTAAACACCATGGAGAACAAAATTTACATTTAGCGCTAGCTGAGCATTTAGTACAAGATAACCCATTGATAAAAGAAGGCGTATACGATTACGAAGCCCTTGAAAACCTATTTCATACCTTAATGTTACTCGGCCCCGCCTTTGAATTTTACTTTGTAGACGAAAACGGAAAAATATTAACTTACTCCGCAGAGCCCGGAAAAGTGAAGCGTACACATATTAATTTAACGCCATTAAAGCACCTTATAGCTAACCCAAGTGCTACACGAGTTTATGGCGACAACCCAAGAAACCCTGATCAACAAAAAATATTTTCTGTGGCGCCTGTTTTTAATAACAACACATTGCAAGGTTATTTATATGTGATTATTGGTGGTGAGGCATACGACACCTCTCTTAATCATATAAAAAGTAACGACTCGTTATTATTGGCTGCCATATGGCTAGGCTCAGCACTCGTTTTTTTATTTATTGCGATGCTTATTTTACTGCGATTTTTTACAAACCCTATTCAACGCCTTGCAAAAGATGTAAGCAAAATTGAGGCTGCAAACTACAGCCTAAACGACACAAAATTGAGTATTTATTCAACTCAAAAAAGTAATGAAGTCCATAGCTTAAGCCGAACTATTCAAGCAATGCTCACACGTATAAACGAGCAATTTAAAGCACTAGAGCAAGGCGATAAACAACGCAAAGAGCTACTTACTCACTTATCTCATGACTTACGTACGCCACTGGCTTCGTTACAAGGTTTTTTAGAGGTGTTAAATCAGTCAGGTGACAAACTAAGTGCGCAAGAGCAGCAAGAGTACTTGCAAGTATCACTGAATAACTGTGGTCAACTTAAGCAACTAATAGAGCAAATTTTTGAACTCGCACACCTCGAAAATGGCGAAATAAGTATTAACAAAGAAACATTTAACCTAGGTGAACTTATTTACGATTGTATTGCTAAGTTTAGTTTGGCCGTAGAGAAAAAAGGCATTAATTTATCGGTTGAGCCAGCAATTTGTGACTTTCCTGTCATTGCCGACATAGCCAAACTTGAGCGTGTTTTAAGTAACTTAATCGATAACGCCATTAGGCATACCCCGCGTGACGGCAGTATTGCTGTGCGTGTAAAACGCGGTGATGACAATCAATTATTTGTGCAGGTTTCTGATACCGGCGTGGGTATTAAACACGAAGAGTTAAATGCCATTTTTGATCCTCATTACCAAGCTAGTAATTCTAACAAAGCCGGCCGACAACAAGGTGGTTTGGGCCTTGCTATTTGCCGCGGGCTATTAAAACTCATGGACAGTGAAATAAATGTACAAAGTGAACTAGGCAAAGGCACTATGTTTAGCTTTAATTTGCCACAAAAAAAGGCGTAACTTAACGTTACGCCTTAGCTCATTACTTAGTTGAATTGTGGGACCGCTGACCTTTGCAAATTAAATCAACAGCCCCTAGGATTTGTTATTTTTTTATACCCGCTAAATCAAGCATAAATGCATAATTTAACGCGGCATCTTCTAGTCGTTTAAAACGGCCAGAAGCACCGCCATGTCCGGCTTCCATATCTATTTTAAATAATAGTTTATTATCATCTGTTTTGTAGTCACGCAGCTTAGCAACCCATTTTGCTGGCTCAAAATATTGAACCTGTGAATCGTGTAAACCTGTAGTAACTAACATATTAGGGTAGTCTTGCTTACTGACTTGATCGTACGGTGAATACGACAACATATAATCGTAATATTCTTTCTCGTTAGGGTTACCCCACTCGCCATACTCGTTAGTTGTAAGCGGAATAGTTTCATCCAACATAGTGGTAACCACATCAACAAACGCAACCTGTGCAACCATGCCTTTATAAAGCTCAGGGGCTTGGTTTGCCACTGCACCCATTAATAATCCACCCGCACTGCCGCCTTGTGCAAATATGCTGTCTTTTGCACCATACTTTTGCTCAACTAATGACTTAGTTACATCTACAAAGTCGTTAAACGTGTTCTTTTTGGTAAGTAGCTTACCCGCTTCGTACCACGGGCGACCTAACATTTGCGAACCACGTACGTGAGCAATTGCAAATACAAAACCGCGGTCAAGCAACGTTAATCGTGCAGAAGAAAAGCTCGGATCCATTGTTGCGCCATACGAACCATAGCCGTATTGCAATAATGGGTTAGTGCCATCTTTTTTAAATAACTCTTTTCGATACACCAAACTCACCGGTACTTTTACGCCATCGCGTGCTGTTACAAAAATACGTTCTGAGGCATAGTTGTCTGCGTTAAAGTCACCTAATACTGTTTGTTGTTTTAATAATGTTTTTTCGCCAGTGGCCAAATTAACATCATAAGATGAACCCGGCGTAGTCATACTGGTGTAGTAAACACGCAGCGTATCGCTGTCTAATTCGTTATTACCGTACGCATTAATTGTATATGCACTGTCGTTAAAGCTTAGTGGTAACTCTTTGCCCGATGTTAAATTACGCGCAATCAGTGTTGATTGGCCCATTTCGCGTTGTTGGTATACTAAGTAGTCATCAAACAACTCAACACCTTCGAGTTTAATACCCTCGCGCGCAGGGATCACGCTTTGCCAATTTGCTTTATCACCGGCTTTATCAATATCTACTTTCATAAGCTGAAAGTTAACGGCATTTAAATTAGTAACAATGTAATAAGTATTGCCTAATTTGGAAATGCTGTATTCAAGGTTGGCTTCACGTTCAATTAAGCGCTTAGGCCTAGCGTTTACATCATTTGCATTAAGTACTGACAAACCCGATGCATCAGTACTGCTATGCCAAATATAAATTTCTGAGCCGTCTTTGCTCTTGCTCATACCTGTGTAATAGCTTGTGTCTGTTTCTTCGTAAACAAGCTCGTCATCGCTTTGTGGTGTACCAAGCGTATGACGATAAACCTGATACCCGAGTAAGGTTTGCGCGTCTTTTTTGATGTAATAGACTGTTTTATTGTCGTTCGCCCACACAACATAACCACTGGTGCCTTCAAGCGTATCTTCTAATAATTTACCAGTGCTTAAATCCTTAATTTTTATGTTGTAAACACGGCGACTCACCGTATCTTCACCATACGCCATTAAATTGTCATTTGGGCTGACATTTAAACCACTAACCGCAAAATAGTCATGACCTTTAGCCAATTCATTTACGTCTAAAATAACTTCCTGATCGGTGCCTGCAAAATCACTACTGCGTAAGTAAGTAGCGTACTCATTATCGCCGCGAGTTTGCGACGAGTAATAGTACTGGCCGTCTTTTACCGGAACAGAGTCATCATCTTTTTGAATTCTCCCTTTAAGCTCTTCAAATAAACTACTTTGTAATTTTTTAGTATGCGCAAGCATAGCGTCAGAATACGCATTTTCGGCTTCTAAGTAGTTAATGATCTCAGGTGCTTTTCGCTCGTCATCTCTGAGCCAGTAGTAATTATCGATACGTGTATCGCCATGAATGGTCATTTCATGGGGTACTTTTTTAGCAATTGGTGCAACCGCTGTTACAGCTTGAGCTGACTCAACTTGAACCGTATTTTTTTGAGTTTCTTCGGGGGCTTTATTACACCCGCTTAAAATAGCAAGCGAGAGTGCAGCAAGTGCAAAGGGAGTACGTGTCATCAGGCAAAGTCCTTATTATTTTTGTTACCTAAATATACCTAAAATTAATACCTTTTGTGATTTAGTTTGTGAAGCTATGTAAAAAGGGAGCCGAAGCTCCCTTTAATTTAGTACTTAATCATTTTTAAGCTTACTTTTGCTTACGACGACGCATGAATGCGAACGGTGCTACTAGAAGCGTTAACCAAGCTAATGAACCTGACGAACTTTTCTTCTCTGGCTCTGGAATAACAACTGCCGGAGGTACTACTGCAGTTACATTAACAGTTACAGTTACAGGCTCAGAAACATTGCCTCGAATATCAATCGCAACAACTTCCATTTCAGCAGTAGTATCACCTGCTAGCATGTTGGTGTCAGCAACCACAATTTGACCTTGCTCATCAACACCTAACCCAATATTTGTGTTTGATTGAACGTAGTACTCAGAAACCGCTAAGTCAAAATCGGCTTCTTCAATTGTAAGCGCGCCAACTACTGTACCATCGGCTGCATCTTCAGAAACTGAGAATTCACCACCCACTAAGATAGGCGCCTCAATAGCTGGTAATGTAAGCTCTTCACTTGTCATTGCTTTAATGATGTTAGTGCCAGCACCTTGAGATAAAACAAATGGACCACTTGCAGATACCATTGCTTTTTCACCCGGTAGAAGTGAAGCAACGGCTTCGCCAGTTTCAAGCGAAGTCATTTGAACTTCAGGCTGAACACCAAATACCACAGAGCCAGTTACACTGTCTGTCTCAGAGAAAACACCTGACTGGTAGCTTGGGTAACCAACAGATACTCTAAAGTTCATTGGCTGACCAAGTAACGACCCATCAATGTTCATTAGCTCAGAACAACCAGTAAATGTGATTGTATCCTCACCTGCTGAATGAAGAAGTGGTGTACCCCATGCCCAACCATCATTACCAGCACCGTCAGTAGTACCAATTAATGTACGGCTACGGCCTGGTGAAGCAGTTGTACGGCCACGGTCATTTAAGTTTTGTAAGAACTGATCAGCAACACCATCATTATCTGTATCAATTTCAACTCTGTAACCAGCTTGGAAAGTGTGCGTTAGCGGGTCACGTAATTGAATTGATGAAGTGATGTAAATACCTGAATCACAGAAGTCTGCACCAAATGCAGAGAATGTGCTCGACAGAATATTATACTCAGCCTCTTCCATTGTTTTCTCTGTGCCTACAGCAATGATGCTTTCGGCTTGAGGAGTGATTTCAGTCTGACCCGTATTTTCAAGTACTAGTGCAACTTTATTGTCAATTAGCTCGGCAGTATAACTTAGCTCTGTCGCTGCTTTCGGCATTGCATGATACACAACGTGTAGATCGTGAGTTGTATCTGTTGACGCATCATCAAATACTAACGCACCATCAAACTCAATCGATGTTAGTGCAGCACTGCGAGCAGCAATGTCATCAGCACTAAATGGATTCTCTAATTCCCATGCAGGTAGTTTACTTGGGTCAACCATCATTGTGATATCAAAGTTTACTGATTGCCCAGCTGGAATTGTTACTGATTCTGGGAAATCCCAGCTAACAGCTTCAGTTTTTTCGTCGCTTTCGTAACGTGCTTCAGTACGAAGGTTATATGTTTTCGCTTCAGCAGAGAAGTTTTTCACAGTGACCGTTTTAGTGATAGAACCGGCTTCTGCAAGGCTCACTAAACCATAAGAAAGGGCAGCTTGTTTTGTATCAAACTCAGCATTATGTACCCATGCTGCAACAGGTAAGTTCACAGCTTTAGTCACATCAACTAAACCAGCACCAATCATACTAATAGGAGCCAGCTCTGAATCAGGATTGATAGCCAATGGCTCGTTAGTAACTTCGAGGTTTGCCGCGTTCATAATAGTGGCTTTAATTTCAAACGCATTACGGTTTGGGTGAGCCTCACGGATCATAGCAACCGCACCGGCTGTAATTGGACCTGAGAACGAGGTACCCGACACTGGATTAGTACCTGTTTGAGTTCCTGCTGCTGCCACGTCAATACTCGTACCTGGCGCTGTAATTTCTGGTTTAAGTAAACCATCCATAGAAGGACCACGTGACGAGAATGTTGCAACCGCGCCAGCAGTAGATTTAAATTCAACACTAATATCAAATGTTGCTGGACCGCCAGCCTCTAGCTGTGCTTTTAAAGCTGCACCCGCAGCGAAAGTAATACCAACGTTTTTAATTGTCACATCAGCATCAAAGCCACCCATTGGTGCCGGTGTACCATCGTCTACGTTATTTGCAATAAATACAAACTCTGCACCTTTGGCTTGTGCGTTTAGTACTTTTTGTGTAAATGCACAAGCACCACGGTCTATAAGTACCGCTTTACCTGTAAAATCAACATCGTCTGCAAAGGCATCACAACCGTTTTGATTTGCTGTAGGGTATACTAAATCAATATCAGCACCGGTTATAGTAAAGCCTTCTTGTGGGCCGAAGCTTGATATTTGAATATCATCTTCAACACCTGCAATCATTCCACTGGCAACACCCGACTCAGTTGTTGGATGTGTCATTGCACCAACAGATAATGCATTAGGTGTTGTACTTGGACCACCAACACGGAATGGATTATCACCATCGTTACCGGCAGAAATTACCATATTAACACCTAACTCAACAGCACGTTGAATTAGGTATTGTGTACCACCACCAGTGTAAGTATCACCAAATTCACCACCAAGAGACATGTTCATTACGTCAACACGATCTGAAATATCGCCATCACCGTTAGGATCCATTGCAGCCTCTAATGCAGCTGCTTGAGCTGCACTTGGACAACCACCACCACATACAGAATATGCGTATAGCTCAACCTCTGGTGCAATACCGTTTACAGAGTTTGCAGACGATGTACCATGATTTGTTGGATCACCTGTTGACGGTGAATTTGCAGCATCATTTTCAATTGGATCTGCATCATCACGAATAAAGTCATAGCCACCTTGTACAATGCCTTGCGGCCATGTAACCGTTGTAGGATCTTCTTGTGCATCTAGGTATGCTTCAACAGTACCCGCACCGCCAAATGCTTCGTGAGTATAATCAATACCTGTATCTAGTACTGCAACGCGCTGACCTTTACCACTTACAATACCATCAGTAATTAATGGCTTAGCGTTAATATAATCAGAGCTTGCTGCAACGTGAAGTTCACGGTCAAACATTGGTAATACTTTTGCAACGCGGTCATCTTTTGCAATCTGCTTTAAAGCTTCAGGTGTTGCTTGAACGATTAACGTTGGAGCAAGAATCTTTGTTTTGCCAATTACTTTTGCATCAAAGTCTAAATTACTCAACTCTGCAGTCATTATGTCTTGAAGCTGCTCAACCTGAGCTGTTATTTCACGGCTACTTGAAGCCTGATAAGTTCCAGCCGTTACTGCATCCACAGATGTTGTTGCTTTAAGAACGATCATATGAGCTGAAGGCTCTTTTTTGTCTGCTGCAACTTCAACTACTTGCTCTACTTGTTTGTAGTTAACATTTGCTTTTGGTAATTCAGCTGCGCTTGCAAGTGTTGCCACAAATGCGCTAGAAACAGCCGTCGCTATCGCTGTCTTTTTTATTATATTATTACTCATGAGTTCCCCTAGGATATTTTATGTATTATTGTAGTCACATTAATAAAGCAAATTACAATGTATGAACAAATATAAAACGTTCATTACCCACCAAGCAACACTTTGGTTACAAATAAGCGTAAAACATACAAGAAACAAAAAAAACAAACGGCAAGCAGCTGATATATATAACAAAAAAAACACATCGCTTTTGTGAATGTTTGTAAACAAAACTTGCATTATAACTAGGTACTCTATGAATAATGATGTGATCAACATTTTAACTATGGCTAAAGTAATACAAACAGCTGTTGCACCGGTGTTTTTAATAACCGGTATTGCAGCTACACTTGGCGTTTTATCAAACCGCTTGGCTCGTATTACAGACCGTGCGAGGCAATTGGAGCGCAAACTAAAAGTAAGCACCGATGAAGATTTTAATAAATCACTCGCAACGGAGCTTCGCGCTTTATTAAAACGCTCCCGTTGTATACACATAGCCTTCAGTTTAAGTGTTTTGAGCGCTTTGCTTGTATGCGCAGTGGTTATGCTATTATTTTTATCTCACATTCAATCAATAAACTTAGGTGTTACTATCGCCAGCTGTTTTGTGGCCGCTATGGCGTTGTTAATATGTGCGTTTATGTCGTTATTAGGTGAAGTTTTCTTAGCAACTCGCAGTATGCGACGAGGGATGATATTTGCTGATATTGATATGAACGATTAACTTTTAGTTAATTTTTCTGTATTAGCTTGAATAAAACCAATAGCTAAGATACAAAGCAATAGTCAAAAAATAGTTAACAGGGGCAATAATATGAAATTTAAAAAGATTCTAGCGGGTGCATTACTAACAACATGCGCGCTGAGTGTATCTGCAAACTCTGCGTTTAAAGAGCCAAGCGACGCGATTAAATACCGTCAAAGTGCTTTTTCTATGCTATCAGTTCAAATTGGTGATATGGGCGCAATGCTTAAGGGCAAGGTTCCATTTGATGCAGAGCAATTCAAAATGCGTGCAAATAACGCAGCAGCGCTTTCAAAAATGCCTTGGGAAGCTTTCTACGCAGGAACAGATAAAGGCGATACATCGGCACTGGCTACTGTTTGGTCTGAAAATACGGTATTTGTTGAAAAAGCCAATGCGTTTGCTGCAAACGCAGACAAACTTGCTCTAGCTGCCCAATCTGGCGACAAAGCGGTTATTGGTAAAGCCTTTGGTGCTTGGGCGAAAGGTTGTAAAGATTGCCACAAGCAATTTAAAGACTAATTAAAAACATAATAAAAACAAAAAAAGGACTGAGTGTTAACACCCAGTCCTTTTTTATTGTTTAGCAAAAATCAGCTATCAACAGACACTTCTACACTTCTTCGTTTAAAAATACGTCTGTAAGTGTTTTTAAATAATGCCCCAATATCACCTAATATAATGTACAAACAAGGTACAAGAATAAGCGTAATTAAGGTTGCAAACATAACTGCAAATCCCAGCGCAACTGCCATAGGAATTACAAACTTAGCCTGTAGGCTGGTTTCAAACATAATAGGCAACACACCAGCAAACGTAGTGATTGAGGTGAGCAATATTGCTCTAAAACGCGCACAGCCGGCTTCAATTACGGCATTTTTAACGCTAACGCCTTGCTTACGTACCTGGTTTACATAGTCGGTCATAACCAAGGAGTCATTAATTACAACGCCCGCTGCAGCAATAAGACCAAAGCCAGACATTAAGCTCATATCCAAATCAAACCAGTAGTGCCCCCAAATAGCCCCCGTTAAGCTAAACGGAATAACCGACATTACAATAAGCGGTTGTGAATAGCTTTTTAGTGGTACAGCAAGCAGTATGTAAACTAGTATCATGCCTCCAGCAAAAAACAACATTTGCTCATTGGCTTGCGCCTGTTGCTCTTCAATGGCACCACCAAGTTCTGATTTAACGCTTGGGTATTCTTCTCTAAGCTGTGGTAATAGATTTTCTTTTACCTGTTTAACCACTTCGCCCGGCTCAATTTGCTCTTCATCAATACTGCCGTATACATAAACAGTTCGATAGCCACCTTCACGGCGAATGTAGCTAATACCGGGAGTTTCGGTTAGCTCAACCACATCACCCAATAATACTTCGCGCCCGGTTGGCGTGGTCACCACTGTATGTTTAAGTGATGAAAATGCTTCGCGTGTGAGTTTAGGGTAACGAACCATTACACGGACTTCTTCACCATTTCTAATTACGCGCTGTGCTTCGCCACCATAAAAGCTAGCGCCAACTTGATTAGCAATACTGGCTAAGTCTAACCCCAAATCAAAGGCAACGGGTTTTAAACTCATTTGCACTTCTTTACTGGCAGGATCTATGGTTGAGCTTATATCAAACAAGCCTTCTTGCTGTTGGAGCAATTGAATAAAACGGCGCCCAGCTTCGTTTAATGTATCGATATCAGATCCAAATAGAAGGTAACCAAACTCGCCTCCACCGTTGCCGCCACCGCCGCCTACGTCGTCTTGAATAGTTAACGATTTAACACCTGCAATATTAGGCATGGCTTCACGCCAACGGCGCGATAATTCAAACGCATCGTAAGGACGTAAATCTTCATCAACTAATGGGGCTAATAATTGCGCCTCTGTGCGGCCTTGGTTAAACACAAGCACGTCACGGATAATTTTTTGACCTGTTTGACGCTCTGTTTCTTTATCTACCTCAAGCACCATAGCTTCTATTTCGCGAATAGCATTAATAGTTTGAATGTCGGATACGTTGTCATTCATTTCAATATTAATTTGTGGGAAATCATGCGGTACTTTAGGTGAAGGAATAGTGCGCACCTGATTTGAAGCAATTAATGCAAAAGTCACGACTAATAAAGCAATAAAACTAAATAAAACAGTCCAACGCCATTCAACACACTTAGAAACAAAACGTTTATATGGGCCGTTTACAAAACCAAAAAAGCGGGTATTAAATCTATCTCGCCAGCCACCTTTTTTAATAGGAGTAAAATGTGTATGTGCAATATGCGCAGGTAGTATGAGCTTCGATTCAATTAAGCTAAATACCAAACATAGCATTACAACAACAGCAATACCGTAAAAAAAGGCACTTTCAGGGCCGCTCGAAAGCGTAAACGGCGCAAATACAGCAATGGTAGTAAGTACACCAAATGTCGCTGGGGTCGCTACACGCTTTGCACCTCGTACAACGTTATCGACACCGCCGCCACTTTTTTCAACTTCACTGTATGCGGCTTCGCCTATGACTATGGCGTCATCCACCACAATCCCTAGCACCATGATAAACGCAAATAACGAGATAATATTTATGCTAATACCAAATAATGGCATCACCATCATCGCGCCTAAAAAGCACACTGGTAAACCTATCATTACCCACAATGCCAACTTAAAGCGTAAGAATAACGACAACATAATTGCGACTAAAATCGCACCTTGAAGAAGGTTTAATTTCATCATATCTAAGCGAGCATTTAGGTAGTACGTCATATCCATTAAAGGCTCTATACGCACACCCGGTGGGAGCTCTTTATTCTTTTTATCAATATACGCTTTGACCGATTCAGCTACTGGAATAATATTTTGTGATTGCGTTGCTTTTACTGATAAATAAACGGCATTTTCACCATTAAACTTAAAATAACGTTCACCTTCAGTAAATTGGTCTTTAATAGTGGCAATATCTTGCAGTAAAACTTTGGCACCATACTCGCCAATTTTTACCGGAATTTGTCTAAATTCTTCGCCTGAATAAAATTGGTTTTCAACACGAACTGATATAACGCCCGCATCAGTTTTTAACTGACCTGCCGAAAAGTTAGCAGAGTAACGACGCACAGCATTCATAACATCTGAAATTGTTAAGTTGTACTGGCGTAATGTATCAGGGTCGATTTCAATCGCTATTTCATCAAGCGGTACATCATTGACCACAAGCGATACATTAGATAATTGCAGCAATTCATCTTCAATATTATTTGCTATCGGCTTAAGCTCAAATAAAGGCAAGTCTGCAACCAGTGTCATGCCTATTACATCTTGTCTAAACTCAATCTGACTTATGGTGACCGGTTCCATACCGGCTGGAAAAGTAGCAATACCGTCAACACGCAGTTTTACTTTATCAAGCACATCGGTGAGCTCTGCGTCTGTATTAATTTCAAGACTTGCAGAGCCGCCGTTTCTAAACGCGCGATACACGCCTTTTTTTATTTCGGTAATATCTTTAAGTGATTCTTCAATTTTTATAAGAATACTTTCTTCAATTTCCTGAGGAGAGGCGCCTGGGTAATTAGCGTTTACGTTAATATAGTTAATTTCTATATTAGGAAACATTTGTCGCTGAATCGTTTTGTAGCTTAAAAAACCCATTACGATAATAAACAACATCATTAAGTTTGCAGCAACCGAGTTATTAGCAAAATAAGCTATTAACCCTGTTTGTTTTGTTTGTGTTGATTCACTCATTGTTATTACACCTTAAAGCTGTTGCGTATTTGAGGTGCTCACATCAGAGCTTTCAGGTGCCGGTTGGGCACCTGCTATTTTAACTTCCATTCCCTTTTGAGGGTATTCTGGTAACGTAACCACCAGCTTATCATCAGCTTTTAGGCCACTACTAATATAGAAGTACTCGCCTTCTTCTCGTATTACCGTTACCTTTCTTGGTTCAAGGGTTTGGTTTTCGCCTACCACCCAAACGGTTTGGTTGTTAACAAGCGCTTGAGGTAAACGGTAGATATTATTTAATGTTGTACCAGCAAAATTAACCTGTACATAACTGCCAAATTTAATTGCTGGCTGCTTATTTTTAAGGCCATATGGGTCTTCAATTCGCACCACTAAACTGCTCATACGTGTTGCGTTATCTACAATACCTAAATCGCGGTCAATAACGCCTTCACGAGTAAAGCTATTAAGGCCTTTTTGAATAACTGTTGCGGTAATCCCTTTAATACGTTCAGGCAAAAACACACTATCAAAGCCTGCAATAGGAATAATTACTTCAGCAGTTTCTATATTGTTTAGCTCAGCGACTTGTGAGCCCATTGTCACGTATTGGCCCACACCTACATTACGGCTCACAATAAGTGCATCGTAAGGTGCTTTAACATCACAGTTTTCTAAATCTCGCTGCGCACGTTTTAATGCTGCTTGCGCTGATTTAACATTTGCTTGCGCACTAAGTACTTGAGGCTTACGTAAAAATAAATCAGTACGCGCTTTACTTGGAAAGCGTTTTGCTTCGTCTTCAGCCACTTTTGCTTGCGCTTGTTCTTCAATAAAACCCGCTTGGGCACGAGCAAGTTCAGCTTCAGCCACGAGCACTGCAGCTTCGTAGTTATCTTTTTCAATCGAAAATAAGGTTTCACCACGTGCTACAACCCCACCGGCAACAAAGCTCGGATGCCAACTCAGTACCTCTCCCGATACCTGTGCAGACAGTTGTGTATTTTCCAGCGGCTTTACTTCGCCATAGCTGTTAATTACAACCTGATGGTCGTTAGCCGAAACCGGCTCAACTTGAACAGTAGGTCGCGTATCAACTAACACTTTTTTTTCTTGTTCATTTGCAAGAGCGTTTATTGCTTTAAAACCAACAACTCCTATAGCAAGCGCAACAAATGGAAAAACCCATCTAAGTGAATTTGTTTGCATATCCTAATTACCCCAAATTTCTATTAACGCCATAATAACAGAGCTTAATTAAACAATTACGTGACATTTGTAAGCAACTGTTACAAATGTGCATTAATTATACTTCTCGTAATTAATTACTTAATTATAAATTAGATTATATAGCCATAAAATTATATTTTGTTACAAACTTTTACTATTTAAAATCAATACATTAAATAAAAAAGGTATTATTTCATCGATTTGTTGTACGAAACAAATTGAAATTACGTACAGTAAAAATAAATTAACAAACGAAAAGATGACATTATGAAATTAACCACCCTAACTCTTGCGCTCAGTATTGCCCTAAGCGGCCATGCTTTTGCCGATGACAAAAAAGACGAAAAAAAACCAAAAACATTAAGTGAAATGATCAAAGGTCAAACCGAATTTGCCGGTATATTTAACCTTTATCAGGACGAAAAAACGGGTAAGCACTTAATGGTCATTAACGAATCACAGCTTGATACTTCTTTCGTTTATTTTGCTCATACAGTTGATGGGGTGACTGATGCTGGACACTTTCGTGGATCTTACCGTGAAACCAAACTTATTGAGTTTAGAAAGTACTTCGACCGTATCGATATTATAAGTAAAACACCTCGTTATAAATTTGACGAGAATAGTGCCATTTCAAAAGCCAGCAATGCAAACATTAGTGAAGCCGTGCTTGCGAGTATTAAAATAGAAAAAGAAGAAGACGGTAAAATTGCATTTAACGTCAATAAGTTATTTTTAAGTGAAGCACTTCATAAAGTATCTCCAACTATTAACCCTGCAGATAAAAATGCTAAAAAACGTTTTAAAGTAGGCAAACTAGACAGCAAAAAGTCGCGCATTATTAAACAGCGTCCTTACCCTAATAATTTAGACGTTGTCGTAGATTACGTATTTACCAATGCAAGTCCAACCGTTCGTGGCTCTGGCGCAGTAAGTGACCCGCGTAGTGTTTCGGTGAAGGTTCAGCATTCATTTGTCGCATTACCTAAAAACAGTTATCAACCTCGTTTAGACGATGCGCGCATTGGCTATTTCACAAACCAGTTTGATCAAATGACGTCAACTGATTGGACGCCTTACGAAGATGTAATTAAGCGCTGGGATTTACAAAAGAAAGATCCAAGCGCTGCACTTTCAGAGCCTGTAAAACCAATTACATGGTGGATAGAAAACACCACACCAATAGAGTGGCGCGATACAATAAAAGACGCCGTACTTGCATGGAATAGCTCTTTTGAAAAAGCAGGCTTTAAAAATGCCTTAGAAGTAAAAGTACAACCTGATGATGCCGACTGGGATGCAGGCGACATTAATTACAATGTACTGCGTTGGACCTCATCGCCTAAGCCTCCCTTTGGTGGCTACGGGCCTGCATTAGCAAACCCGCTAACAGGAGAAATACTGGGCTCAGACATCATGCTTGAGTTTGTATTTATGAAAAATCGCTGGATTTACGACACCCTTTATACTCAAGGCGCTATGAGCCACGGCAATAGTACACATACCGGTGAATTAAACTGCTCATTAGGTCATGAAATTCAACAAAACCTTATGCTTGCAAAAGGCTTAGCTACTGGCGATAGCATTGAAGAAAACGAAATGATACGCCAAGGGTTAACACAGCTTATTCTGCATGAAGTAGGTCATACATTGGGCCTTAACCACAACATGAAATCATCTATTTTGTGGGATGAGAAAGAAGTGCACGACAAGAGTAAAACCCAAGGTATCGTAACAGGCTCAGTAATGGACTACGCACCGGCTAACATTGCACCAATTGGCATGCAGCAAGGGGATATTTTTCAAACTAAACCAGGCCCATACGACGACTGGGCTATTAACTACGGATACAGCGTAGCGCTGGCTGACGCATCTGCCGAGCAAGCTCGCCTTAGTAAAATTCTTGCGCGTTCTAGTGAGCATGCTTTAGCATTTGGTAACGATGCAGATGATATGCGCGCGCCGGGCCGTCATATCGATCCCCGCGTAATGATTGGCGATTTGTCATCAAACCCAGCAGCCTATGGTGCAGACCGTATGGCACTTATCAATAAACTGTTTACTGAGCTTAAAGATAAAGCCACTGTTGAAGGTGATTCTTACCAGCAACTTGTTACCTCAGCTAATAGCTTATTTGGCCAGTACAGATCGCAGGCAGGTATTGTATCTCGCCAAATTGGTGGGGTTTATGTAGAGCGCGCCGTTGTAGGTGATACAAACGCCGACAAACCTTTCACCCCGGTGCCGCTTGAAAAACAAACTCAAGCCATGGAAATTCTAGCCGAGTACGTGTTTGCACCTGATGTGTTACAAAGCATGCAACCGCTTTATAACTTCATGCAGCAACAGCGCCGCGGGTTTAATCACTATGGTAAAAATGAAGACCCTAAACCTCACAAAATGATTTTGGGCATGCAAAAGTCTGTGCTTGCACAGCTATTGCACCCAGCCGTTTTACTGCGTATTTCAGATACCGCTTTATACGGAAACGAATATAGCTTAAATCAATTTATGGGGGATTTAACTGCAAGTATTTTTGTTAAAGACGCAGAGGCCAGCTCAATCAGTCACAATTTACAAATTGAATATGTAAACCAACTGATTGCAATTGCAGGTTTAGGCAAACCAAGCAAATTCGATAACCTCGCTAAAACAGCCGCGCTTTATCAGTTAACCGAAATAGCGGATACAAGCCTGTCATGGGGCGCAGATACTGCAGCCAAAGCCCATAAAAAGTATATTGATCGCTTAATTGCAAAAGCACTCGAAGCGTAAATAGTTGTAACAAAAAAAGGCCACATTGATTGTGGCCTTTTTTATAAACTTAATTCCTATCACCATTAAAGGTAAATTGTGCCTTTTAAATACCTAACAGCATGGCCTGTTAAAGTTACTGTTGACTCCCCAACATCGCACTGTATATGACCACCTCGGCTAGATGCCTGATAGGCAGTTAACTGTGTTTTACCTAACAACGGTGCCCAATATGGAGCAAGCCCTGTATGAATAGAGCCCGTGACATAATCTTCATCGCCACCGCTGGCAGGCCAAAAATAACGAGAAACAAAATCGTATTCATCACTAGGCGCAGTGGCAACTACATCGTATGGCGCTAATGTTTTTAAGAGTAGCGACTCGGTATTTAAGCTCTCTACTTGCTTAGCCGATTCATAAACAGCAAAGTAAGCTTGGCGATTTTTAAGTACCTTAATAGGTTGTATAGACAAGCCATTTAACAGTGCCTGTGGCGGGTTTTTAACCTCTACAGGTGCTTGTTTAGGGAATGTCATGGCGAAGCTACCATCATTGTTTTTATTAACAATAAGCTCACCCACTGCATCAGCGATAAAGCGAATTTGCGATACATTATGTTCTTCACATAATACATACGCAGCAGCCAAAGTGGCATGGCCACAAAAGTCTATTTCCATTAAAGGTGAAAACCAACGAATAGCAAAACGCCCATCAGTTTGCCTACAGGTAAACGCAGTTTCAGATACGTTGTTTTCAGCGCCTATGTTTAGCATTAGGTCATCATCCAACCACGACTCAAGTGGGATAACAGCTGCATAATTGCCTTTAAATAAAGCGTGTGTAAACGCATCAATTTGGTGAATAGTTAATTGCATTAGCTTCCCTAGTATTTTAAATACACGCCGAGGGTAATAAATCTTTTGGCACTGAGGTTTTATTTTCACCAATCGCTTTCATTCCTGTGACTGGCTGATCAAAGCCGCACAACCAAGAAATTGGGCTAGAGGGGCTGCCCTCAACAACTGCTGGTCTAAACGTTAACGTGGTATTTTGTAAAGGCCGAGATGCTTTGTTGCCTAAAGCAATATGTATGGCACCGTTTTTAATAGTAATTCCCGTTACCCTATTCCCTATTAAGTATTGACTAGCAGGGACACCCGCTTCTTCATTATTATTAGGAAAACGTTTATTCTCGAGGTAAAACACAGTTACGTCTTCTCGTATTGCAGCCGCCATAGCAAGTGGATCAACAAGCTCTGCCTTTTGCATGTATTTACTGTATTGAGGCAATGCTACAGCAGCCAAAATACCAATAATTGATACAACCACCATTAACTCTATGAGCGTAAATCCTTTTGCTTTCATAATACTTCTCCATACATAAATAGTGGTTTATAGGCCGCTGATACAAACAAATAAATAGAGACAACAATCACTGCACCATAAACGATTATAAGTTTATTAATAAAGTATTTTGCGCGCTGATTAAACTGTTTTAACTGCTGCTGTAACAGTACTTCAAACTCATTTTGAGCATTTAACCCCAGTGCTTCACACTCATATAAATGCTTTGTTTCTGTGGTTGTAACACCTGAATTTACTGAGCTTAATGGAAAGAATAAAATAGCAGTTAGTGTTTCGTAGTTTTTGACTAGTTTTCGTGGGAAAAACACTTTAAACAAGCCTGAAAACGGCTTTAACTCACTCAATATACTGGCGTTTTTGAGCTTTAAAATTACGCTGAGTATAAAACTAAGCAGCAAAAATAATAATATGATCGGAACATACCAATAGCGAAAATAGCTATCAAAGACATTGTGATCATGTTGTTGATTCATGCTGTACATGTCTACAAATGCAGGGACAACAAAAAGTTGGTAAAGAAGAGAAGATAAACAAAAAAACGCAAAAACAAACGTCAAATAAACAAGCCAGCCTTTATGCTCAAATTTAAAATCGTTGATTAATTTGGGTAAGCACTGGTAATAAGTTGCACTTTTTTGTGCGGCTATTTCGTCTTGCGACACAACACCTGCAACTAGCGCTTTTGCAAGTTCACTATCGTCGTTATCGCCTTGGTATATGCTTAGTCTCGCCTTTTCACTTAACCTTAGCTTATCGCTTTTGCTTAACTGTGCTGAACTATTTATTCGGCATAAATAGCCAAATTGCTCCCAATTCATACTCTATCCTTTGAATAACGATAAAGTAACATGCCATATATTTACCTAAATATAAATGAAAACATTAAGCCATTATCGGTCGCATTTTATAATATTGCATACAACCAAATTGCACGGCATTAGTCAGCAACAACATGATAAACATAAGTAAGTGTGAAGTACTTGGTGTGGTATTTGTTAACTCAACAACTAAGCCACAAATGCCCGCTATGAACTGCAAACTAAAATAACGAGCACTTAAATTACTTACATCACCTGTGCGCAGCGTTTTGTAGGTTTGTGGCATTACGCGCACTGAGCTCATCACCAATCCTACATAGGTAAGTGCGTTGAGCACCCATGCGGTATCAAAGTTTGGACTTAATAACAGCGAAAACGGCATAAGCGAAAAGCCAAGCATAAGCACTAACTGAAGCCGTTCTTGCTTTGCGGCGTTGTAACGGGCAAAAAAGTACAAGATCAAGCCGCTTAATACGCCTGTTACAAAAAAAGGTAAAGCAATAAAGTATCGCTCAAAATAAATGTTATACGTTATGAAATAGAGACTCTGTGCGACTCCAAATGTCATCATCAGCAAAGATAAACCAGAAACACTTCTGTTTTTTCTAATTTTATTTAGCAATGGTAAAAAGCTAAAAAGTAAAATAAATGAAGACAAAATAGGCAAATAGTGCGCCAAAACAACCTCGCTGTTACATAACGGTTACTTTAATTACTTAATAAAAACATTTATTAAACATATGTTTTAAAAGGCTTTTACTGTGAGCGCGGCATTGTAGAGTGAAGTTAATTTAACTCAACTAAACAACAAAAACCCTTTTTTGTAACTGGAAACTTATATTTACAAAATATGTTATGTAATGTGCACAGTTTATTAATTTCCCGAATACTTACTCAACCACTATTAAATACAAATAACAATTGATATCATTTGCATATAAGTAATTTAGAAAACAATAACCCATGAGAAAAACACTTTTCAAAATTCATAGCTGGATTGCTCTCATTGCAATTATTCCATTAATTGTAATAAGTATTACCGGCAGTGTGCTTGTATTTAAAAGCGAGATAGATGGCTTACTTATGCCCGAAAGTCATTTTGTGATTAGCACTCAACCTGAACGTTTGAATATGGATGAGTTAATTTCCATCACTCAGAACGCTTACCCTGAGTATGTCATTGGTAGCTGGGAAATTTTTAACGACGATACTGCTGATCGGGTTTACTTAATCGAGCGCGAGTCGCAAGTTTGGTATAAATTTCATTTAAATCAATATACTGGTGATATTTTGTCAACTCCCGTGGGAACGAGCCATTATTTTACAGATTGGTTTTTAGAACTCCATTACACCTTTTTACTCAATGATTTAAAAAGCTTACCAGGCCAAACAGGCACCGTTTTTGGGTTCTTTTTTGCTTTATTTTTATTGGTGCTTGGAATAACCGGCCTCATTATTTACCGAAAGTTTTGGCAACGCCTATTTACCGTGCGTTGGCGCGCAACATTACAAATCGTATTAAGTGATATTCATAAAATGACTGGTGTTATTGGCTCACCTATTTTAATTGTTTTAGCTATAACCGGTGGTTATTTTAATGGTGCCGTTTGGTATCACGAAGTACTTGAACATGCTGAAGAAGAACATCATGCCCTAACCAAAAACCTGTATAGCAAAAATGTTTCCTTCCAAGATATTTTAGATGACAGCAAGCAACAAATAGCCACGTTCAACAGCACTTACTTGGTTATGCCATTAGAGCCTGACGACAACATTACTGTATTTGGTGAAGTAAATTCTAATAACCCACTGGCAAGTGAATACGCTAATACCGTTTCGTATAACAAAATCACTGGTGAGCATATTGCCAATTGGGATATACGCCAAGTAGGTCTTGGCTGGAAAGTGCTAGACAGCTTTCGTAAGCTTCATTTTGGTTACTTTGCTGGCCTAATAAGTAAAATACTGTGGAGTTTTATAGGGCTAAGCCCACTATGGCTAAGCGCTACTGGCTTTTATTTATGGTTCACACGCCGCAAACGTAAAAAACAATCGCAAAAAAATCGTTATAATAAACAACGAGCAATAACCGCTTGATTAAAAAGTCACCTCAATGTAATGTTAAAAATCACATTGAGGTGGCTTATGAAATCTATAGTATTAGTTACATTATTTTTGGTATTTTTAAGTGCATGTAAAAGCACTCCAACAACGCCTATAGTTGAGCAACCCCAGCTTACTGCGCTTATTAATCACACCCGCTTTAAACAAATAGACACTCCCACTGAGTTGAATATTTTTGAATTGCCAAACGCCGAAAAAAAACGCTTTTTAGCTTATGCCGACCAGCAGCAACTAAACGGTGTTAGAACCGATCGTATTATTTACAACTATTTAGAAAACCAACTTAGCGATTTTAAGTACCATGGCGATACATTAACGTCTGCACAAACTCTTACTCGCGAACAAGGTAACTGTATTAGTTTAGCGGTTCTTACTCAAAGTTATGCAAATGCGCTGGGTCTAGAAACCAGCTTTCAAGAAGTTACTAGCGAACCTGTGTATGCAAAAGAAAGTGGAATGGTCTATGTAGCTAATCATTTCAGAACCAAGGTATATGCACCAAAAGTTGAGAAAGAAGATAACATTATCCAGATTTTTCGCCCAGGTACCATTATCGATTATTTTCCTACTCGCGGTAGCTTTTATTCCGGCAGTGCCAGCTACAACGATTTGGTTGCGAAGTTTTATAGTAATTTAGCGGCTAAAGCACTAGCTAAAGAAAAGCTAAACACCGCTTATTCTTTTATTTTACAAGCTAACAACTTTACTCCGAATGATGCTGAGCTTTTTAATATGGCAGGTATTTTACATCGCCGTGCGGGCGATTTAAAAACAGCAGAAGTAATTTACGAAACAGCTATAAACAATAATCTATCGAATATAAATTTAATTAATAATTATCAATTATTAGCTAAACAACTTGGTAAAAGTGAACTTGCTGAGCAACTAACTAGTCAATTAGTTAATAAAGAGAAAGGCCCTTACGAACTGCTTGTTCTAGCAAAAAACGATTTACAAACCGGTTTTATTAATCGAGCAAAAGACCACTTAGAACTCGCTATCGTTAAAGCTCCCTATATTTCTGAGCTATACCTAGAGCTTGCTAAAATTCGCTACCAGCAAGGTAAAAAACAGCACACGAAGAGGCTAATTGAAAAAGCAATTGAGTATGAGCGAGACGATAAAAAGTTAAACGTATATCAAGCCAAATTGTTGTCGCTACAATATAAATAGCAGGCTAAATTGAACTGTGGTTAATCGATTTACTACCCACAGTTCAGATTAACTCATTAAATTTATTTAAAGCGAATAATAAAAGCTCAGCCATGCACGCATTTCATCGTCAAAGCTACTGCCCTCAACTCTCGACACACCCACATTAAATGTTAAATCGTTGACACCCGCAGGTCCCATGCCAAAGCTAAAGTCACCTTGATATTTTAAACCGTAACTTTGTGCATAAACGCTGTCATCTAATTGATGCTGAGTGTAATAAAGCCATGGCATACCTTCTTTATAAGTAACTCCGCCGCCATATCCTTGGTAACGCTCGGCAGTTGCACTATAAAAAGGCAGATCAGCTGCCAGCACAAATTCACTACTGTAGTGTTGATTAATAAGGTTCGAACTAAACCCGCCTAGCGCAAGGCGTGCATCGTCTCGCTGCTTTTGTGTGAAATTAATGTACAAAGGAGCGTTATACACCTTACCAAATATGCTCGCATCGAGGTCATACCCTTGCCAATTATTTTCACCTTTACCTTCGTACCAACGGGCATTAATACGCTGCCCTATAGCAAAAGCTTGGCGGTCATATTGCCAACTTTGAGCAAAACCGACACGCGTCCAACGAGTATGCCTTTGTTTGTAATCAGTATAGTTATAAGCAAGCTCAGGGGTTAAGCTTAATTGGCCAAACTTAAGTGGATAGCTCATTGCTACAAACCCACCAAGAGCATCTATTTCGTTATTTAAATTGCTTGGGCTTAAAGCTTGATATTGGCGTGAGGTATCTAAGTTGTAGTCATACAAAGCGAGTTTAAACTTAACATCAAGCGCATTGTATTTAGCGTTTACAAAGCCACCATGTAATGCATCATCGTTTAAGTCAATGCTATAACCGGCTTGCAGGTCTAGCTGCTTTAATAAATCACTGCTTTTAATACCCATACTTAATAAGCTGGTCGATGCAGAATAATACTGAGAACCCAACGCAAAGGTTGCATGCTGATCAAATATTGCATAATCGCGCGGTTCGCCAGCCTCTTGCGCGTATACTTTAGCCTCTGGCAATGTGTGCTCATTAACCATTAATAGCGGGGCTTTGTTATTAGCAGCTAAATCGGTCACCGTCGTTTTAATACTGGTATTCGCTAGGCTTTTTACATCAGGGCCGTCGGCATTAATCGATAAATAAAGCAGCGTTTCATCTTGCATTTCAATGGGGTGAGCAACCGCTTCTTGCCCATGTGTTAAACGCTTTAGGGTATTACTGGCTATATGGTAATTATAAATATCAGTCGTTTTATTTAATCCCGCAACAAAATAGATTGATTCGCCATTGTCACTAAAGCTAGGTTGGGTTAAATATTGATATCCGTTTGGCATAGGTACAGGCTGGCTAATACCACCATCAACATCTTGTATATACATCTGCCAGTTTTCGTTTAAAGAAGCTGATAAATAAACTAATTTTTTATTATCGGGGCTAAGCGTGGGGTAATCGTATGCAGTATTTAAGCTTTTTTTGAACAACGGCGTTATGGTGCCGGTATTAATATCTACTTTTACTAATTCAGAATAGCCATCACGTATTTGCTCTGCATACAAAGTGTCACCGTCGCTTGTTGCACTAAAGCGTCTTAGCCCTGCAAACTCGGTTAGCTTTTCTACGTTGCCGGTTTCAATGTTATAGCTAAATATATCAGACACCCGATTATAAATGCCGGACTCTTCAGTACTATAAGCATTAAAATACAGTGTTGTGCTATTTACCCATTGAGGGTTGGCTATACCTGCCCGATTTATTTGATTAAGCACTTGCTTTTGTTCACGCTTAAACACGCTCGGTGGCGAATCTGGTATATCGAGTGGGTCTTGCTTAATTAACTCATTTTGTGCCTTTTCAAAGCTCTCCATCGCTTTGGTGTTATCTTCGGTGCTATAAATAACGAGCTTAGTATTACGCTTTGCATCACGCTCAACTATTGCAAGCTTGCTGCCATCATGTGAAAGTGTTGGATTGCTTGCGTATAAATCAAGCTCTAGCCATAGCTCACTATCAAGTGGTTGCTCTCCTTGCTCTTGCTGCATGGCATTATACGTATATTCAGCAATAAAACGGCGATATAGCTTCGCTGCGCTTTGGCCAAACACACCTTCAAATGCTTCATCAAAATCACGCGACTTAACTGCCTGCATTCGGGTCCATACACTATCAAGTATTTGCTCAGAAAATGTTTGCTCTAGCCAATATAAAAACCGACTGCCCATCAAATAGGCCATAGAGCCACCCATAAAACCATTATCACTATTCAATTGCCCATAGGTTGGTAGCGCACCTTGTTGAGCAAATTCACGTAATATCGACTCAGAGTAATTATCAAATAAGCGCCCTCGTCCGGTCATTTTAGATTCAATTAACGTTGCATACCCTTCAGCAACCCAGCGCGGCGTATCACTGTAGGTTAAATCGTAAATATCCCACAAACCGCGCACTTTTTGCTGCCAGTGGTTGCGTGTAGGCTGGGCCAAATGCACTAAATGAATGTATTCGTGCAACACCAGTAACTGCTGCCAACCAGAACTGTTTGAAATCACCGTATCAGACTGCGGTGGGGTAGTAAAAAGTGCCATTACTGGGTTGCTTGATGTAGGCAAGGCAAACCCGTTCGCCGCATTTAAGGGGTCAAACACGACAACATCGACTATTTCATCGAGTGCACGATTTTGTTGTTCAAGCACTTTCGTGCGAACAATTTCAAGTTCAACCGCGGTCGATTTAGCAAAATCAATATGCTCAATGCTGTAGTGCACATTAAAATGCTCGGTATGAATGGTTTGCCAATCCGCAGCGAACGCGGGGGCAGCGAGCAACAAAGCTGAGGCAATGAGTGACTTTTTCACAATAATCCCTTAAGTAGCATTTTCAATAATGCTTAGAGTATTATTAAACTCACTGAGTTTGCAGTAAAAAAGTGTAATAAAGCATGTGCAAATGTGTTTTCGCACATACTTTATTGTTTGCAGAAATTACATCCAACTACGAGTGTCTGACTCAGCCTGTTTAAGCGTAAAATCAATCACAAAATCAGCGTCTTGCTCTTTTATGTATGGCATAAACGCAAAGCCATGAGCAAGTTGTATATACAGGCTTTTCAATCCTGATCTTCGCATTAAATAGGTACTTTCGCTGCTAGCACTTTGTACTTTATAAAGTTCAAACACACGATAATGTACGCCAATCATGCCTTTACGTACAACCATGTAAAATCGGCCATCATCTTCATGTAAATAGTAACCATAACGTTGATACGACAAGGTAACCAAGCCTGCAAATACAGCAAGCACACCCACGCTGATAAAGTAATTAAGCTCATTAAAATAACAAAACACAGCAACAAGTAGACTAGGTAACAATGCATACAAGACTAAGTTTTTATACCAAAGTGCTCGCTCTGCCTGCTTAAATGCCAGTGCGCTGTTGTTAAACCACGGGTAAATCCACTGGCATACGCTGTTTACTTGCTCGTTATTTAATACAGGTAAGACTAAGGTTTGTTTATTTTTTTTAGCGGCCATACCCGCCATTGCACCACCGCTACTCGCTTGCAAAAATTCAACGGTAAAGCGCTTAAGTAACCGGGCAATAATATTTTGCTTAATGACAATCGACTGCACTTTGTCTAAGCTCATCGATAACTGGTGGCGCTCTAATAAACCGGCAATGCGTTTAAACTTTTTACCTTTAAAATAAAGCTGATAATTATAAAACCGAATCAGCGACATTCCCACCGAAAGCAAAACAGCAATAAGTACCACAAGTACAAACATTGTGAATATAGCAAATAACGCTGCACTGGCTACAAGTCCAAGTTCTTGCTCGTAAAAGCCTTCTACTTTTGTGATTAATTGCTTTTCAAGCACATCGGCTACCACATTTATGAGTGGTGCAATGGCGGCTAGCGCTAAAATAGCCATGTTTGACATTAAACCAAACTTGGCTATTTCTTTGTTTGAAATAAACAAACTACTTTGCTCAGTAGCCTCGTCTGTTTCTACTTCACTGTCTGGCTCAAGTTGCTGTTGGGCCTTGTAAGCAAATATTTGCTTTCGCATTTGCTCTGCGTAACCTTGGGTTACGCCCGGCAATACAGCTTCTTGAGCCGCGCTACCTGCCGCATCAAAAATACAATTAACCAGCGTTACTGGTTTAAAGTAAAAAGGCTCAGCAATATTTACATTTTGTACTCGCTCAAATTTAAGCGTTAAACGTTCTTTTTTAAAAACGCCTTTATTAAGGAGTATTTCGTTATCGCTTGAAATACAAAACCTAAAGTTTCTGTAATATAAAACCGAGTATAAAAGCAAAGCACTTACAGCCACTGCTGCTGCAATTTGCCCCCAGAAGAGTTTGTTTTCTACTTGTGTAACAAATACAAAACCAAGCGGTAATAGGTTAAATATACCGTCGCGCACAAAACGCACACCAAAATGGACAACAAAATACAAAAGTGCCCAAGGCGATACTTTTTGCCACAATTGCACCTGGCCAGCATCCGTTTGTGTGGTATGAGGTGTAAAATCACTCATCGGCTGGTACAGCCTGAGTAGACGTTTGTTCTTGGCGGTAATTTTGAACAAACTGGCGCATATTTTTACAATCCGTGTGTGTAAGCCCGCTTACTTGCAAATCGGCACTCATGCCACCGGCGCTATACAGCTTTAAACTGGCTAAACCCAGCTTTCGCTCAATGGGGCCACGGTGTATTTCAATGTGCTGCACGCGCGCTAGCGGTAAAATAGTCACCCGCTGCCAAATAATTCCTTTTTTAAACGCAATGTCGTGCTGACGCATAGCCACACCTTGCAATTTAATACTCGCAACGCTGTAAAGCATAGAAGCGAGAATTAAAATAGGCATACCAATTAATAAATACGTTTGCGCGTTATTCGCAAAATTTTCGTTGAAGTAACAAATTGCGGCTAATATTGCGCTAAAAGGAATATAAAACACTAACCAGTTAAGCTGTGCATGCAGCAATGCTTTATCGGCAAGCGCTTTAAATTCAATGTTTTTATGCTGTGGTAAATCCGTTATTTGCTGATTGTTAAACACACTATTTCCTATACTGTTTTTATTATTTTATTCGCACACAAAGCCTAATTAGGCATATCTTATTATGCCCATTCTATAGATGTTACCAACGTGTGGCTTTGCTGTGGTGCAAGAGTAACAGCATCATCTAATACATTGGCGGCTTCTAGGCATAACATGGTTTTGTATTCATCGTCAGCAAAATTAGACAAGCGCTTTGATTTTTCAATCCACGGATTCCAAAGCACACACGAACTAGAGTTTGCTCGCCCAACTTTAATAACGCCTTCGGGCGTATTTATGTATTGAATAGGTGTGGCTTGGGTGTAAACCATATCGGTTTCACGTTCAAATCCAACAACCGCTTGTTGCGTAAAAGGTCCTTCAGCAAATTCAATATATTGCGCACCTTGTAAGCCGTCAACGTGTGTATTAGTAATATCTGACGTTGGAAAATATGTATGCAACGCTTGTGTATAGCTAAACGCCGTATCGCCTAAGTTTGTTGTGGTTAATCTCACCTCAAGCGAATCACTTAAAACAAATTCCACCTTCAATGCCGACTGATGCGGCCAATATTCAGTGTTCACCAACTTCATGGGTAGCTTTAAACTCACCGTAATACATTCCTCAGTTTCATTAACCTCATCAGCTTGCCACAAGCTGGTTCGGGCAAAACCGTGTGCGGGCCAACCACCGTTAGCATGTGTCCCAAACCAAGGCCAACAAATAGGAATACCACCGCGAATACTCATGCCTTCTGAGAAAGTTTCATTACCCGACACCCAAATAAGAGGTTGCTTGCCCTTAGGTGTAAATTGCGTAATTTGGCCACCTTGCAAAAATATTTTTGCATTGCACAAATCACTTTCAATATTAATAAATTCAAGACCGGTTTCGGTGTGTTCAATGCTCACTGATGGCGATAATTTCATGCCTTTCCCTTTAATATTAATAATCACAACGTTCAATACTCTTACATATAACGTAAAGTATAAACCAAGCAAATAAGTTTTTGCTTATTCAGACAATCATTGTGAGCATATTGATAGTTGTATATCATGCACTTACTTAATTTACACTTTAATTAATTACACACTAAACGCATAAAATGAATTGTAAAAAAAGCAATTTGAGCCGTGTATTTAATAGTGCAAACGTAGCTAAAATGCTTAACGAAGCACTCCCACCTATAAAAAACCTTAACTAAAGGGGTATTGCTTTAAGGTAAATTAGTTTCTACTCTAATTAATAAAAACGAGTAACAGCAGTAAAAAATTAAATTTTTAATTTGAATTCAATTTATTTGATGTGTAACATTTCGCGATTATGGCAAAGCATCGCTTTTCGACGAGATAAACACATGCAAAAATATGACGAGTTATTGGTATCTTTACGTAAAGTGATCCGAGCGATTGATTTACACTCAAAGCAACTTAATAAAACAGCCGGCTTAACTGGCCCACAACTGCTTATAATGCACGAAGTGTCTCAAACTGATGGCATCACTGCTAGCCGCATTGCACAAAATGTAAATTTAAGCCCAGCGACCGTAACTAATATTCTCGACAGAATTGAAAGCAGAGATCTGGTCACACGCGTTCGAAGCCAAATGGATAAACGTCGAGTGAGCTTACACCTCACCGAAAAAGGGAAAGAATTACTACTTAAAGCCCCTCAACCATTACAAGAACACTTCATAGAAAAGTTTTCTGGTCTGGCTGAATGGGAGCAGTCTTTATTACTTTCATCTATGCAGCGTATTGCAGCCATGATGGATGCAGATAAATTAGATGCATCTCCCTTACTTGAAGTGGGCGCACTTACACAAGCGCCTAAAGAATAAAAAACGAACAATAAAAAATATAATGGTTTTGTACTAAGCTCTTAACCCAAGGTGTTATTAATATCTTGGGTTTTTATTTTTAACCAAACGAAAAGAAGCAGCTAATATGACCAAACTCTCAAAATTATCGCTCGCATTTATTTTAGGTAGTGTTTCGAGTACTTCTTACGCCACCGATATCGACACGCTTCAAAGTCAATTAAAACAACTACAGCAGCAAATGAAGCTGCTTGAACAAAAACTAGTTGAAGAAAAATCTAAACAGCAAAAAATTAACGAAAAACACCAAGAGCAAGTTGCACTTATCGAGAAAAAAGCTGACCAAAACGTTGTGGTGGCAGAAGCGCCGAAAGAAAAAAGCAGCGGCATAAAGGTCGGCGGTGCTATTCGTACAAACTTTAGTTATGCATCGTATGATGACGATAACGAAGACCGCGGCGGCGACTTCGATTTTGACGTTTTTAGACTTAATTTTTCTGGTGATGTAGGCGACGTTATTCTTAACGCAGAAATTCGCTTTTTTGATTACATGACCGCAGTAAAATATGCTTATGCAGCGTACGATTTTGCAGACGATTGGCAAGTACAAGCAGGTATCACCAAAGTACCCTTTGGTAACTGGCCTTATAATTCTCACAACTGGTTTTTTAACACCACCTATTACATCGGTTTAGAAGATGATCACGATTTAGGCATCATGTTTAAACGTAAAATTGCAGATAACTGGCAATTAGATCTTGGCTTTTTCAAAAACGATGAGCTTGGTGGCGTAGATGGCTACGTTGACAACCGCAGCGATCGCTATTCATACGATGTAGTTGGCGTAAGAGCCCCAGAAGACGGCATTTACGCAGAACCTGTAACCCAAATAGGCGAATACAATACGTTTTCGGGCCGTTACGGTTACCATTTTGAACATGACGGCGGCACAACCGAGTTAGGTTTTTCTGCGTTATCTGGCGGGTTACATGACGGTAATGACCGCGCGGGCGACTATTATGCATGGGCTATGCACCTAAATAGCAATATTGATGCATGGAACTTTCAGCTTCAACATGGTGAATACAACTACGACATAGATAATATTGATCGTATGGCCGTAGGTGCTTACTCGTTTTACGACAGTATTGCCGCAGAAGCAACCATGACCAATGCAAACATCGCTTACAGCATGCCAGTTGAGTGGGGCCCAGTGACAGGCCTACAATTTTATAACGATTACGGGATTATCTACGATAAATCTGACAACAGCGCAGATACGTGGATGAACGTGACGGGTGTTTCTGTAGCCGCTGGCGGCTTGTTTACCTACTTTGATTTTGTACATGCTAATAACCAACCTTTCGTTGGTGGATCGATTGCAGGTGACAGCAGCGAAACAGAAAAACGCTTTAATATAAACATTGGTTATTATTTTTAATAACTAGTGTTTAGTCTACAAAAAAGGGCATACTGGGTATGTCCTTTTTTATTGGAATAGCGTTTTAGCTTTATAATAAATGTAAAATTGGCCTACACTTTAAATTAGTCGCCACTCACTATAGCGCCGTCAATGAATATAAAATCGTCACTTATCTGTTATAAAAATGTAGGGTTAAAAATGCTAGGCTTAACCTTAGTGGCGCTAGGCATTGTAGGCATTATGCTTCCGGTCATGCCCACGACTATATTTTTTATTTTGGCGCTCACTTGTTTTACTCGCTCATCTCCTGCACTTGCAAATTGGTTACTTAATCACCCTCGCTATGGTGTTACCTTGCAGCAATGGCAAGCTCACAAAGTGGTACCAACTAAAGCTAAGTACTTTGCCGCTATTGGTATGCTTACTGGCTTTATACTTTTACTTAACTCAACAGCACCTAATTGGGTTGTATACCTTGTAGCAGCAATAGAAATTGCGGTTATGATTTACCTTATTTTAAGACCCTCACAACCCCCTCAGCACTAAACCTCGTTTAAACGCACTAACTAGCTTAAAAATTATTTAGCCAGAATTCAGGGGTTTTAAAATATTAATGTAAAGTTACGTAAGTAAATTTGTAATAAGTAATGCAAATCATTATCATGTAATAAATTTTATTACATTAAATTATTTATGTCGTTTATTAATAAGCGAGCTTTGTACAGTACAAGCCGTGCCCTACATATTTACATTTCTACCGCTTTGTTTTTTTTACTCATTCTATTTTGTGTTAGTGGTATTGTACTTAACCATGTTGACTGGCTTAAAAACGATAAAAGTAACGGGCACGTCACTGCAACTATTCCAGCTGAGCTTGTAACCAAAGCCAACGCACAGCTAAATACACTGCCTTCGCTTTACCCAGAAATAGAAGCCTATCTAGCTACACAATACTCACTCACCAAGGTAAAAAGTATTGAATGGGAAAAAGAAGACGCACTTGTCATGCTCGACTACCCCCTTCCGGCCGGTTTTGCTTACGCTGAGCTTGACTTTACAACTGGCGAGCTAAACCTCGATTACCAAACAGGCGGCTTTTTAAGCCTTATTGGCGATTTACATAAAGGTCGCTACACCGGTGAAGTATGGAGCTGGGTAATTGATATTTCAGCGGTATTAATGATTATTTTTGCCATTACCGGCATGATTATTTTGTTTCAAAACAGAAAAAAACGCTTAGCAGGTATATGGATAACCGTTTTAGGCATCGCAACGCCATTGGTTATTTATTTATGCTGGGTACCACAAATTAAAGGAGTGTCTTAATGTTAAAAGTTAGTACTGTATTTAGCGCAGCATTATTAATGGTTGCCGCACTATTTCAAACAACGGTTCAGGCACAAACGCCGCAGCTAGAGATTGAACTCACCCTACCCGACCTTGATGTACAACCTTATCATCGACCGTACGTTGCTGTGTGGCTAGAAACACCAGAGCGCAAACACGTAACAACGCTTGCACTTTGGGTTCAAAAAGCCGAGTGGTTTAAAGACTTACGCCAATGGTGGCGTAAAGCAGGTAAAACCAATATTAACTTTGACGGTATAAGTGGCGCCACTAAGCGCGCTGGTACTTATACAATTGATTGGCAAGGTAAAGATTTAGACGGCAACGCCGTAGCACCTGGTAAATACCTTTTAAATATTGAAGTTGTTCGTGAAGAAGGAGGCCGTGATTACAAACGCCTCGAACTCGATTTAACAAAGCCAGGTAAAATTACCATCGATGGTAAAAAAGAGTTTTCAACCAGTTTTGTTACCGTAAACGCTAAGTAGTAGCTATTTATAATTCGAATTTAAAGGACAGAAAAATGAAAATTAATTTATTAAAAACAGCATTAATTGGCGCACTTAGCTTATCAGCGCTGGTATCTACATCAGCCAGCGCACATGGCCGTTGGTTATTACCATCACACACCTCACTTTCTGGCGATAAAGCGCATTATGTAATGATTGATGCGAGTATTTCTAACGAAATGTTTGCCCCCGATAAAGCCTTTAAGCCAAAAGAAAAAGACGCTCAATGGGACGACACATTACTCATGGCGCTTATGCCAAACGGCGAGCCGGTTAGCGACACTATTCGTGCTTATTACTTAAAACGCAAAAGCTCAGCCGCAGTTAGTTTAACTGAACAGGGCACCTACCACATTGCAATGACACAAAAGCCAATGTACATGACCTTTTATAAAGATGAAGAAGGTAAACGCAAACGTGTATTTGGCAAAAAAACAGACGCTAAATTACCTAGCAACGCTCAAGGCGTACGCACCACTAAAGTGATTTCAACGGTAGACACGTTTGTAAGCCGTAACGGTACATCTAAGCCTGCATTATTAGGTTTAGGCCTTGAACTAAGTGGCCCAACCCATCCGAACGATTTATTTGTAGGCGAGCAAGCGCGTTTTCAATTACTACAAGACGGCAAGCCTGCAGGCGAAGGTATTGAAGTAAATATTTTAAGAGGCGACACTCGCTACCGTAACGAACGCGGCGAAGTAAAAGTAACCACCGATAAAAACGGCTTCTTTACAACAACATGGAACGCACCGGGTATCTATTTAATTGAAACCGCCACCGAAGTTGATGTAAAGGAAGAAGGCGTAGATTCAGGTCGTTATGCTTTATTTACAACGCTTGAAGTAGCGCCTGAGTAATTATTTTGGCATTTATTTAAACGTATTTTTTAAGCCAAGTTTTTAACTTGGCTTTTTTATGCCTATCACTTTTTTTCAATCTCCCTTTTACTTTTATTGATTTCTCAACCATTCGCCACAAGATTACAACAGTAACGATCTAACCGTCTATAACGTACGTAAACAGTGGCCTTACTTATTAAAAACGTGAATAACATAGATGGTTTTTATCTTTGCACGTAGTTGAGCGCTTCTATATGATTCGCTCCTTTTTCAAACTCACCAAAACAACGACGTTCTTAAGGAACATAAATGACTTTTAAGCGTTTATCAGCCAATAAATTAGCACTTAGCCTGGCCGTAACCTCTGCACTTGGCGGCTCTTTTGTTACAGCTAATGCAGCAGAGCAAGATACTCAGGCACAAGAGAATATCGAAGTAATCTCAGTAACAGGTACTCGCCGTAGTTTGCGAAGTATTGCTGAAAGCTCAGTGCCAGTAGATATTATTACTAGCAGCGACATGGCAAGCACAGGCCAACTTGAGATTAGCCAAGTTCTTGCCAACCAAGTGCCTAGCTTTAACTTTCCAAGTGCCACTTTAGGTGATGGAACAGACCACGCAAAACCTGCTGTACTGCGCGGCTTAGCGCCCGATCACACTTTAGTGCTTATCAATGGTAAACGCCGTCACTCTGGCGCGCTTTTAAACTTAGCGGGTGTTGTAGGTAGAGGATCTACTGCGGTAGATTTAAACATGATCCCTACATCAGCCATTAAGCGCGTAGAAGTACTTCGCGATGGCGCTGCAGCGCAATACGGCTCTGATGCCATTGCTGGGGTGATTAATATTGTTTTAAAAGATGCCTCTGAAGGCGGTAGTGTAAGCGTAACCTATGGTGAATACGATACACAAATGGCGGGCGCACCGAACTTAGAAAGCACCTACGCAGATGCAAACGGTGACCTTGCATTTAACCTAGGTGATGACCGCGAAATTAGCGATGGCGCCACACGCACAATTAGCGCTAACTCTGGATTTGCATTATCAGACAGCGGCTTTGTAAACGTATCGATTGAATACCGCGATAACAGCCCAACACAACGCTCTGGTTTTGACCCTCGCGAGCAATATAGCCGCCTTGACGATGGCAGCCTAGACCCGCGCGAATTTACTATTGACCGTTACAACCATCGTTTTGGTAAAGCTGACCTTGAAGATTACGCTTTATTTTACAATATGGGTTACGAGCTAGATAACAGCCTAAACCTGTATTCATTTGGTAGCTACTCAAAACGAGAAGGTAACTCAGGTGGCTTTTACCGCCGTGCGCAAGACAGCCGTAACGTATTAGCACTTTACCCAGATGGCTTTTTACCGCAAATTGAAACCGATGTTGAAGACTACTCATTTGCCCTAGGTCTAGAAGGTGAAACGGGCGACTGGACATGGGATGTAAGTACCAACTATGGCCGTAACGACTTTGCATTGGGCGTTGTAAATAGCTTAAATACGTCTTTGGGTGCCACCAGCCCCACCGAATTTGATAACGGCGCACTAGTTTATGACCAATTTATAATCAATGGTGATGCCAGCACAACCCTTGATTTAGGATTACCTGACGACGTATTTTTTACTCTAGGTGCTGAATACCGCCACGAAAGCTATAAAATAGAACAGGGTGAAGAAGCCTCTTACATTACTGCACTTGATAGCAATGGCAACCCAATTGCTGCCGGTGGCGCACAGGTACTTTCGGGTTTTGGTCCAGAAAGCGTAACAGATGAAAGCCGCCATAACGTTGCACTATTTGTTGAGTTTGACACCTACCTAACCGACAACTGGAACATGGTTTTAGCAAGCCGCTACGAAGATTACAGCGACTTTGGCAACACCTTTACCTCAAAGCTTGCAACACGTTACAGCGTAAACGAAAACTTATCGCTACGTGGGGCAATTAGCACAGGTTTCCGTGCACCATCGCTTGCACAAAGCTCGTATCGCCAAATTTCAACCGTACTTGAAAACAACCAAGCGTTTGAAGTAGGTCTATTCCCAACAGATGCACCCGCAGCGCAAGCCCTTGGCGCAAAACAGTTAGACGCTGAAGACTCAGTTAACTTAACTGCTGGCTTTGTTTACACCCAAGGTAACTTTAGCTTAACGGTTGATGCCTACCGTATTGATATTGATGACCGTATTGTACTCTCGGAAAACTTAAGCGGTGCCGCAGTACAGCAAATTTTAGCGGATGCTGGTGAGTTAAATACCGAAAGCGTACGCTACTTTACTAACGCAATTGACTCACGCACGCAAGGCGTAGACATTGTTGCAACTTACCTACTTCAGTTAGATAACTTTGGCGATGTGCGCTTAAACGCAGCGGCTAACTTTAACGACACCGAAGTGACACACGTTGACGATAATCCTGAACAACTAAACTCTTTAGGTGACGACTACGTTGTATTTGCACGCCGTGAAGTAGGTCGTTTTGAAGAAGGTACACCAGACAACAAACTGAATCTGTCGGCCGTGTGGAACTTTAACGAATGGCAAACAACGTTACGTGCAACACGTTACGGTGAAGTTGCTGATATTTCCACAACAAGCGATCGCGATGAATACCTAGACGCCAAATGGATAACCGATTTAGAAGTGGCATATCGTCCTAATGACGAATGGAAATTTGCACTGGGTGCCAATAACTTATTTGACCAATACCCGCAAGCTACGGTCGATAACATTGGTTACTCTACCTTTAGCCAAATATTCCCGTACACACCCTATACACCGTACAGTTTAGATGGTCGCTTTTTATACGGTAACATTACTTACAGCTTTTAATTTGTATAATTAAAACCAGTCGTTAAAACAAAAAGGATGCGCTATGCATCCTTTTTATTAATAGTTAGTAATTTTAACCACTAATTAGTCTTTTAATTTTTAGCAAAAAACCAAATTCATTATAAAACAAACACTTAAATTTAGGCCCCATTATTGCTCTAGTCTTGTTATATTAACAAATAACGTCACATTAAAAGGACTAACCATGAGCTCATCAACTGTATCTACCATTGCTAAACCACTTTCGCTAATTAGCGGTATTTTATTATTAAGTGGCTGCGTGTTTCATATTTCGCCAAGCGTTGCATCGGTAAAACAAACACAGCAACTTACATTACCTAGCAATAACCTTGAATACCTAGACGTATTAAGCGGCGCAGGTTCACTTAAAATAATGGGCTCATCAACAGCAACCAGTATTAATGTTGACGCCACTATTTACACAGCCGATATTGACGATGAATACGAACTCACACTCGTTCAGAGTGGAACCAAAGCAAAGCTTGTTGCCCAAAATACAAGTAATAATGGAATTAGCTTTTACAGCGGTCAATCGCCAAGCATTAATTTAGTGGTCACCGTCCCTAACAACCTTAAG
>NZ_NTLW01000283.1:0-12210 GCF_002632075.1 Pseudoalteromonas sp. ESRF-bin5
GAAATGCGCTCAACAGGTGAAGTAATGGGTGTTGGTGATACTTTCGCCGAAGCATTCGCAAAAGCACAATTAGGTGCAAGCAATACTTTACCACGCGGTGGTCGCGCGTTATTATCTGTTCGTAATAGCGATAAGTCACGTATTGTTGAATTAGCTAAAATCATGACTGAGTTAGGTTTTGAATTAGACGCAACAGGTGGCACAGCCAAAGCGCTTGAAGAAGCGGGTATTAACGTTCGTCGCGTAAACAAAGTTTACGAAGGTCGTCCACATATTCTTGATTACATTAAGAATAAAGAATACAGCTATATCGTTAATACCACCGAAGGTCGCCAAGCGATCGAAGATTCGAAGGTGTTACGTCGTGGTGCATTGCAAAATAAAACCAATTATACGACTACCTTGAACGCGGCATTCGCTAACTGTACTGCTAACAAAGCAGATGACCGCAGTAAAGTGGCGTCAGTTCAAGAGCTACACCTGCGATTGAACTAAGGAAATGTACCAAGGCCTAATTAGGCCTTGGTGTTAAGTGAGAAAATATGCAAACAATTCCGATGACAGTTCGTGGCGCAGATTTACTGCGTAAAGAGCTTAACGAATTAAAAACAGTTACCCGTCCTAAAATCATCGCTGATATTGCTGATGCGCGTGAACACGGTGACTTAAAAGAAAACGCTGAGTACCACGCTGCGCGTGAGCAACAGGGTTTTTGTGAAGGTCGTATTCAAGAAATTGAAGCTAAACTTTCAAATGTTCAAATAATCGACGTAACTAAAATGCCTAACACCGGTAAGGTTATTTTTGGTACCACAGTAACTATTGTTAATGTAGAAACTGATGCCGAAGTTAAATACCAAATAGTTGGCGATGATGAGGCAGATATTAAAAATAACTTAATCTCTGTTAACTCACCTATAGCTCGTGGTTTGATTGGTAAACAAATGGATGATGCAGTCACCATTAAAACACCAAAGGGCGACGTTGAATACGAAATCATTGAAGTTGAGTACCTTTAATATATCCTCACTTTAGCGTTTACATAAAAGCCGATGTGATTACATCGGTTTTTTTATGCCTTTAATAATCTCGACTTTGTTTACTTTATTGGGTACGTTAGGTTGACTATATCCTAATGATTGAGAGTACTGATGTCCTTAATTAATTTTCCTGAGCCACTTAAACCTAATGATAATATTGCAATTTGTGCGTTTTCTTCAGGTGTTGATAATCACTTTCAAACACGATTAGACACTGTGCTAAATGGTTTAAAGTCGCTAGGGTATAAAGTAATTGAAGGTAATAGTGTGAGGAAAAATATTAGCGCTAAAGATCGAGCTTTAGAGCTAATGCACTTTCTTACCGACGAAAATATAGCGGCAATTATGCCGCCATGGGGTGGAGAGCTTGCGCTAGACGTTTTGCAATATATTGACTTCAACATAGTGAAAACGGCTAAACCTAAGTGGCTAGTGGGGTTCTCTGATGTTAGTACATTAGCGTGTGTGCTCACTTCTCGTTGTGGTTGGGCAACCCTTCATACTGCTAATTTAATGCAGCTACATCCAAATGAAACTGATCATGATTGTGTAAATGTTTTTCACGTTTTAGCGCTCACCAAAGGCGAGCAATTTGAACAAGTACCTTCAACTTCATACCAAACTAAATTAATTAATTATGAGAGCGACCCTGATGCGTTGTTTGAACTTACTGAGCCAACGCAATGGCAATGTTTAAATTACAACGATGCGCGTAAATTAGAAATAACAGGCCGGCTTTTTGGCGGTTGTTTAGACACGCTTAACTTGTTGCTTGGCTCGCCTTACCTCGATTTACATCGCTTTAAACAAGAATATGCACCAGAGGGGCTTGTGCTCTTTCTAGAAAACGCAGAGTTAAGCCCAACAGCCGTAGCACGTAGTCTCATTGCATTAAAACTAAATGGCGTACTTACTGATGTAAACGGTATTATACTTGGTCGCAGTGCCGTTATTGATAGCCCCCATAAGCAGATTGATTATTACCAAGCAATAGAATTAGCACTTGGTAAATGTATTTTCCCCGTACTGTTTGATGCTGATATTGGGCATGTTGCACCTAATTTAAACTTAATTAATGGTGCAAGCTGTACGATTAACGCAGACATAAATGAAGGCAAAGTGATTAAGGCATCGCTAAGCACTAAGCTGTGTTAATTATTAAGTTTTATATCTAATGTATAGTTGAAAAGGAATCGCTAAGTTGAAAATTACGGACGCTCATTATAAAAACGGCTTTGCTTTTATTGCCGTTGTTATGTTTATCGCTTTTTTTATAATTTGGTATATAAACAATGAAATTGAAGCTTCTTTTTTGCTGTTATTTTTTGCATGCTTATCGTTTAGGTATCGATTTACCGATGAATATAAAGCTAAACATTCCCCACATAATCTAATCAAGAGAAGCGCCGGCACTATAAAAATCACAAAGCCAAATTTGAGTCGCTTTAAGTTTATATCAGATCAAGAGTCGATCGAGGTTAAGCGAATTTCTATTGTTAATATAAGTGATAATTGGTTATCAATAATTATTGACGGAAACGGCAATGGTTACGATTTTCAACTTTTAGGCTCAAAAGATGAAATTTATCAACAATTTAACTCACTGCTAAATTCAGATGAAAAAGAGAACATTGATATTAACTACGTGTAATTTATTGAGCGCTTAATACCGCGCTTGATGGTAAAAGCGATAGGGCATGTTGACCTTAGTGGCTTGAGTTTATTTAATTTAGTGGACGTGGAATAACTGCGCTATGTGAGCAGCCGAGCGGGCTAAGCAAAAGTCGAGCAATGCCTATGCGTCCATCTTACGCCCTTTAGCCTAATTTATACAGACAACAAATAGTAAATGGCTCTTAGCAAGGACAACCCTTAACCCTGAAAGTTTATTAGTCTCTAAAGTCACTTTCATAAATAAGTTATTAAGCCTTCCGCACCTAAATAATAAAAGGAAAACAATGAAAATAGATGACATCAGAGTATTTGTGCCATGTAAAAACTATCAACAATCGTGTGCATTTTATCAGGCGCTGGGCTTTAATGTTGAGCAGGCATCAGCTGATTTAAGTATTGCAACATCAGGTGAATGCAGCCTCTTTTTACAGCGTTACTACAACCAAGAATTTGCTGAAAATTTAATGCTGCAAGTGTGCGTATTAAACATAAACGAAGCTTTTAACACTATTAGTAAGTTAACTAACTTTGATATTCGCTTTGAAGGAATAAAACAAGAGCCGTGGGGTAGAGTGATTTATTTATGGGGACCATCAGGCGAGCTTTTACACGTAACTGAATTTAATTAAAAAGGAATAATAATGAAAAAAAATACGTTTTTTGTCATGTTGATGGTTTTTGTACTGACCTCATGTAGTGCGCTTGTGAGTAATAATGCAGGTAAAAATACGCGTTCTAGCAGTTTGGTTGACTTTCTTTATCCAAACGAAGATAGCCGTGCTACGTATAAACCAGAAATTCCAGTGTTAAAATTACCTGTTACAGTGGGCATTTCATTTGTGCCTTCTAAAGATTGGCGAGCAAACGCAATTGAAAGCCAAAATGAGGTAGAGTTACTCGAAAGAGTTAAAAAATCGTTTTTGCAGTACGATTACATTGACCGCATAGAAGTAATTCCAAGTACGTACCTTAAAGGTGGGGAAGGGTTTTCAGCGCTTGAACAAGTAGGGCGACTATACGATGTAGACGTGATGGCATTGATTTCTTACGATCAAGTAACGCAAACCTATGAAAATAACGCCGCATTATTGTATTGGACCATTGTAGGTATGTACGTTATTCCCGGTAACGAAAATACGATTCAAACCTTCGTCGACACTGCTGTTTTTGATATAAAAAGTAAAAAAATGCTTTTTAGAGCACCAGGCATCAGCAAGCTTGAAAAAAGAACCACCGCTATTGGTATTGACGAAACCCTCAATGAAAAGTCACTTGAAGGGTTTAATCTAGCGGTTACCGATATGAGCCTAAATTTAGATGCGGAATTAGCACGCTTTAAAACGCGGGTTAAAGAAGAAAAAATAGCAAAAATAGAGAATAAAGATGGCTCAAGCAGTGCCGGGGCGTTTAGTGTGTTTATTTTGGTTTTTATATCGCTACTTGTTTTAAAGCGCAGATATGTAAATAACTAAACATCTATATAACTAAGTCGCTAAATAATTAAATTTAAAACGCCACATTATTCAACTTATGCGGCGTTTTTTATGGTGTTTAGCTTAATTTTTCATTAAAAAACGCTAAGGTACGCTGCCAAGCAAGCTCTGCTTTTTGCTCATCATAACGCCCAGTAGAGTCGTTATGAAAACCATGATTAGCACCTTCGTACATGTGCATAGTGTACTCAACATTGTTAGCTTTTAAGCTTTTTTCATACTCAGGCCATGTGGCGTTAACGCGTTTATCAAGTTCACCTAATTGAATCAGTAAAGGGGCTTTTATATTTTTGTGTAAGCTTTCACTTGCAGGTGTGCCATAAAAGGGCACGCCCGCGCTGAGTAAGTCACTATCAACTGCGGCTAAGTAGTTAACAATATAACCCCCAAAACAAAAGCCTACGGCGCCTAATTTGCCGTTGCTGCTAGGGTGGGCTTTTAAAAAGTGAGCGGCGGCTACAAAGTCGTTTTGAATTTTAGCTCTGTCCATCGTGCGTTGCATTGCACGCCCCTCATCATCATTACCCGGATAGCCACCAAGCGGGAAAAGTGCGTCGGGGGCAAAAGCAATAAAACCTTTTTTGGCTAAGCGCCTTGCTACGTCTTTTATGTAAGGGTTTAAACCACGGTTTTCGTGAATAACTAATACAACCGGCAGTTTACCTTCAATTTTGCTAGGCACCGCTAAATAACCTTTACCCTTACCATGCCCGTTTGGCGAATCAAATTCTTCGTAGGTGGCTTTAATATCGTCATCGTTAAACGAGACTTGCTCTGCAAGTGCATAGTTAGGTAAAAGCGCGCTGGTGAGCACACTCATTGAAATCCCCAGTGCTGCAAGGCCACCTAGCTTTTTCATAAAAGTACGGCGGTCCATTAAACCATGGGCATATTCGTCGTACCAATCAAACGCTTCTTGAGGAATGTGATCTATTTGAGGTGAATTCATGGTTTTCCTTAATTGTTATGCTTTTTAATATTAAGTACCTAAACGTATCTGGTATAAAAAACGAGCACTAATTTTACTATTTAGTGTATTTTTGCCGTTAACTATTAATAAGCTGACAGGCTATGATCAACCCCCATCATAAAATCTAATCCTGCAAAGGCAAACGCTACAACAATGGCACCCAATAACATTAAATTACGGTTATTTTTTCTGTATCCAACAATGGTTAGTACTGCAAATATGATAAATAAAATAAGTTGAAATGTACCCATGGTTAATCCTTTAAGAAAGTAAACTGAGAGTCAAAATACCAGTGAAAAGGGGAAGTTAGCAAATAATAGAAGGTTATTTTTAACTATAAATAAAAAGCTCGGCATGTTGCCGAGCTTTTTTGGTTGGGGTTTTACTTAATTAGCTATTGGTCGTTGTTGGTTGGCCATCGACAATAGGGTGTTTACCACGCCACTTACGAATCATTCGTTTTGTATCTTCAAGTGCGACATACTGACACGGTATAAGAATAAGCGTAATCACGGTGGCAAATAGCACACCAAAGGCGAGTGATACTGCCATAGGTATTACAATTTGTGCCTGTAAACTCGTTTCCATAATAATAGGTAACACGCCAATAAAGGTGGTCACTGAGGTTAGCAATATAGCTCTAAAACGACGAGCTCCCGCTTGCATAACCGCTTCTTTTATAGGTACACCTTCTGCACGCGCTTTATTTACAAAGTCAACCATAACTAACGAATCGTTCACTACAATACCGGCGACCGCAATGATGCCAAACATTGAAAGGCCGCTCATGGTCATTCCTAATACCATATGACCAAACATTGCACCGACCACACCAAATGGAATAACCGACATAATGATCAATGGTTGTGAGTATGAGCGAAGCGGAATGGCTAATAATGCAAATATAATCATTAGTGAAATTGCAAAATCACGTAATTGCTCATCAGCGCTTTCCATTTCCTCTTGCACTCGACCAGCGACATTACTGGTAACACCTGGGTAATTTTGTAAAAGGGTTGGTAAATACTCGTCAGTGATTTCTTTTACAATGGCAAAAGGTTCAACTTTATCAGTATTAATGGCTGCCCATACATTAACTGTTCTGTTTGCGTTTTCACGGCGGATTCTGTTTACACCATCTACAATGTTGATTTGTGCAACTTCACTTAACGGCACTTCAACACCTGTTGGCGTGATAATACGTGTGCTGTGTATGTTACTAATAGAGTTACGTTCGTTTTCAGGGTAGCGGATCATCACTCTGATCTCTTCGCCTTCACGTAAAATACGTTGTGCCTCTAATCCGTAATAACTAAAGCTAACTTGCGATGCAACGTCTGCAAGGGTCAATCCCATGCTGTATGCAAGTGGTTTTAAATCAAGTTGCACTTCATCGGTAGCGCTTTGTAATGAGTCGTTAACATCGCCTACGCCTTCCATGCTTTGTAATTTAGTTTTTAATAACGAAGCAACTTCTTTTAGTTTGTCGGTATCTTTACCTTGCAGTCTAAAACTTACGTCGCCGTCATCTCGTCCGCCGCCAAATAAGTTATCTTCAATGGTCAACGTTTTAACGCCCGGCAATGGTGGCATTTTTTCACGCCATAATGAGCTAAGAGTGAAGGTATCAATAGGGCGTTTATCAGGTTCAATGAGCACAGCCATTAATTGCGCAGTGGTACGGCCACGAAGGCTTACCGAAAGGTCACGTATCATTTTTTGACCGTATTGTGCTTCAAGCTCTTCATCTACACTAAGAAGTACCGCTTCAATTTTTTTAGCTGTTTCAAGTGTTGCTTGCTCTGATGATTCAAGATTCATTTCTACAACCACACGCGGGAAGTCATGTTGTATTTTAGGGTTTGGTACAAATTTAACTAAACCGCCTGCAAACATGCCTGCGCTCATAATTAAAATACATATAAACCCAATAATTACGGTATAGCGATAATGAATACAGTGCCCTATGAAAGGCGTGTAGTAATTTTGAACAAACGATTTAAGGCCTTTATCAACAACCATACGCACCTTGTGCAATGGGTTTTTAGGATTAGGTTTACGTGGGTTCATTGCGGCAATATGGGCCGGTAAAATAAGTTTTGATTCAATTAACGAAAAAATTAAACACAGGATAATAACGACACCAATCGCTTTAGAAAATGCTGCGCCGGGCCCTGATGCCATAGCTTGCGGTAAAAAAGCAGCAATGGTGGTGAGTACGCCAAATGTAGCGGGCATTGCAACACGTTTAACACCACGGATTACGTTATCGAGTGAGTGGCCGTGTTTTTCTATTTCGGCACTGGCCGATTCGCCCACAACAATTGCATCGTCCACCACAATACCGAGTACAATAATAAAGGCAAACAACGACACCATATTAATGGTGATATCTAAAAAGCCTATCGGCATAAACAAAAAGGCACCTAAAAAAGAAACCGGTAAACCCATCATTACCCAAAATGCTAATCTAAGCGGTAAAAACAATGCCAACACCAGCATAACTAAAACACCACCCCATACCATGTTATCGATCATCATATCGAGACGACCTTGCAGGTAGTAGGTTAAATCAACCATAGGGGTTAGTTTTACGCCTTGTGGTAATTTAGATTCTTTTTCGGCCATGTAATTTTTAAGTACTTTGGCAACGTCGGTAATGTCTTGATCTTTAGATGCTGCAATATCAAACATTAACGAATTTTTACCATTGTATTTTGAATATAATAAGCCTTCTTCAAAACCATCGTTAATGGTGGCTACATCGCCTAAATATATTTGTGCGCCATCAGCAAGGGTAATTAAAGGCAACTGCTCAAACTCATTGCCTTTATAAGCTTGTTTTTCAACACGCATAGAAATATACCCGTTATCTGAACGGATTTGGCCAGCCGACATATTAGTTGAAAAGTTTCTTACAGCGTTTGATACATCTCTAAAAGTAAGGCCGTATTCACGCAGTTTGTCGGGGCTAATCTCAATGCCTATTTCATAATTTAAGCCGCTAAAAAAACTGACTAAATTAACACCAGGTAAAGCGAGTAATTCATCTTCTAAATCGGTACCTAGTTCTTTTAGTTGGGCATAGGTCATATCCCCATATAGTGCAATAAACATCACTTCTTGTTGAAACTTATCGCGCTGAATTATTGGTCTTTCCATACCCGCAGGAAACGAGTTTATAGAATCTACTTGGGCTTTTATTTCGTCTAAGGCTTCTTGAAGGTCGTATTTTTCTTCAATTTCAATCCATGCTTGTGCGTAGCCGCGATTAGAGTAAGTTATAAAGCGTTTAATGCCCTCTAATCCCTCTAGGTTTTCTTCAATTTTTATTGTAATGCCTTCTTCAACCTCTTGCGGTGCGGCGCCAGGGTAAACGGCTTGAACACTCACCCAGTTACTTTCAAATTGCGGAAATGCTTGCTTACGAATCGTTAAGGCTGTTAATAAACCGCCAACCAGAATAAAAATCATGATTAAATTTGCTGCAACAGGGTTGCGAGCAAACCAGGCAATTAGGCCCTTTTCAGAGGTACTCATAGGGTGTCCTCTTTAAGAGCAAGCTGTGTTACTTCACCTTGTTTGTCATCTTCATCCGTTTTAACAGCCATTCCTTCGCTTGGGTATTCTAGTGCTGAGGTAATTAACTGTTCGCCAAGTTGTAACCCTTGATCGGCTATTACCATGCCATCTTGTTCACGTACAATATTCAGTGCTTTAAAGCTTAGAGTATTGTTCGCGTTTAAAATGGCAATTTGTTTATCTTTAACAAGGTGATGCGGGACAATAATTGCGTTATCAAGGGCTCTGCCCTCAATGGTGGCATTAATGTATGAACCAAAACGTAGTGGTTTAGTGTTATCGGCGTATGGCGTTGGTAGTTGTGCAACTAAATAACTCATGCGGCTTTTTTGATCAATCACACCTTCGCTGCGCACAACTTTGGCTTGCCATGACGTTTGCTTGCCGGCAAATTCTGCATTAAGGGTAACGGTTGCACCAATGCCTCCATTGGCTAGGTACTGCATTTCGCTATCGGCTACAGGTAAACGTACTTCAGCCACCGATGTGGCACTTAATGCGCCAAAGCTACTGCCCGGGTTTACTACAGAGCCTAAGCTTATTGTGCGTGCATTAATAATAGCGTCGTATGGGGCTTTTATATAAGTGCGTTCAAGATTACGCTTTGCACGTTTAACACTGGCTTGGGCAGAGCGGTAACGCGCTAGCTTTTCGGCTAATTGCGGTTTACGTAAATAAAGCTCTGATGCAGTTGAGTCACTTGAGTCTGATTTAATACGTTCCCATTCAGCTTTTGCTACATGCGCTTGGGCACGTTCTATTTCAAGGGCTGAACTTGCTTGAGCAAGGCCTGCTTGTGCTTCAATAAAATCGGCTTCGTAATCATTTGGATCAATTCGTGCTAAAATGTCGCCTTGTTTTACAAATGCACCTTCAACAAATTCATCTGCTACGGAAATAACTTGGCCACTTACTTGTGCAATTAGCTCGGTACGGTCTTTAGGTTTTACAACCCCGTACGATTTTACGTCGAGTGTTATTGCATCAATGTTGACTGTTTGCGCAGCAACCAGTGGACGAGTATCTTGCGCTGGTTTTTCTTCAGGCGGGGTTTTCATATTTGAAAAGCCAATTGCCAGTGCAATTCCGGCAGCTAAAACTGCGATTGGAAGAACAATTTGTTTTTTAGTAGCCACAAGGCATTCCTTCATAAAAGTGGTGATAGGGCAATAATACGCAATAAAGTGTTTACAAGGCGTTTGAAGATGTAACAAAGCATTACATATGTGTATTACAAATAAATATTTGGCTCTAAAAAGGAGTCTGTATTGTTAAATATGTGGTTAATTTAAACTGAGGGTGTTATGAAAACAGAGCCAATGACGTGTCGATTAGGCTGCGGTGCATGTTGTATTGCGCCAAGTATTAGCTCGCCAATACCGGGTATGCCAAATGGCAAAAAGGCCGGAGAACGTTGTATTCAGCTAGATGAGCGCAATTTATGTAAGTTATTTGGTGATGAGTCTCGACCAAAAGTATGCAGTGATTTTAGTGCCACAGTTGATGTGTGTGGGTCAACTAATGCAGAGGCTCTAGCGCTTATCACGGAGCTTGAGCAATTAACTTAGTTAGTGTGTTCAATACACACATAGTTACATTTAACTACTACCGAGTAACTTTTTTAAGTTATTAAAAGCTGCGCTTTTCACGCGAGCGAGCTCTGCGTCTACTACAAATGTGAAGTTATACGGCTATTTTATAGACGTAAAGCATGCTTACGTTACTGGCAAAGCATGTAAAAGTGATTTATTTACAAAGAGGGTAAGAGGCGCTGCGCTTTTAGAGTAGTCATTAGCTTAAAGTCTTTTGGCTTTTATTTTCCTCATTCATTTCTCTTTGTGCCATATGTTTTTTCTTTGCCAGAATAAAACGAATACGTTTAACTTGATGGATGAAACCATTAAGTGAACGATTCACAAAGAGGGTAAGAGGCGCTTCGCTTTTAGAGCAAAGGCTAATTGAATAAGTCTTAACTAACCTATCAGATTTAATTTTTTATTATGATCAAATCTGACAGTCGCATACGTGCCACTTGTGGACACTCATAACTTTAGTCACTTGTTATAAGCCATCTTTAGCACCATGCGTAAACGGTAAAAACTTGGGGGCATAACCTGTAAATACAATATGCCCAGATATATATGACATGCCAAACGTCACAACACCTAAAAGCCAAATAATATGATCATATGGTTCTGCGAACGCAAAAGTTACAGTAGCTAAAATAGCAAACAATGAAAGTACAAAGATGAAACCCGATAGAACCCTAAACGGAGTTCTAACTTTTGCTAATTGTTCCCTTGGTAAACTCATATCTTCCCTCGTCTTTTAACGCTTACAATAACGCGAAAAACCGAGTGCTTTGGCACGAGGTGCCAGCGAGGATTTTTTCCAATGAGCGAAGCGAATTCTGTTAATTGTTTTGTTAGTTTCCATTTTCACCAAACTTATTCAACAACTTTTCAGTTAGCATTTGCGCCTGTTCAATATCTTGAAATTCCATATTTTGATGAATACGCTGCTTGATAAAATCTAATTTCAAGTAAATATCGTTATCCTCTACTATTTTTAACCCAAAGTCTGCATATGCTATGACTTTTAAATAGTTTGGGTTTCCAGTGTCAGGATCGTAATTTTGATACTCTTTTACCAGCCTTAATATTGACTGCTCTCCACCAGTCAAAGCAACACTTTCGGAAAGGCGGTATTTCAATTTATTAAATTTAACTCTTTGCTTTATTGTGTCTTCTCTGCTTAATTCATCTAAGCCTTTACTTTGAAAATATTCTCTATCCGAAACAGCCCATAACTCTGCTACGGCATTATCGGAACCTAATTCAATTGCTTTAAAAAGTAATTCAACAAAATCATCAGATATAAAATTAAATTGTGAACAGCGCTCAAAACGAGACAAAACCTCTTCGATATACTCGTAGGGCTCACCCACCTCATTTACTTTGCTCATCCATTTATCAAGTTCATCTTGAGTTTTGGGTATTGCGCTGCAACGACGTATTTCTTTTGCTTCAAGTAAGTATTCTTCTGCTGATGCAAGTTCACTAACACCTATATCAGTTTCAATCGTTGATTCTTCTTTGCGCTTTAAGTCTTTAGAAACAGCATTTTCACTATCATTTTTATCGCTAAACTTTTCAATTTCACTATGTTCTTTTGTAATAAAATAGAAAACAACTAAGGCCAAAATTGATATAGCAAGAGCAAATTTTTTCACGAAACCTCGACAGGAAACTAGACATAATGACTCCCACACGGTGTTAGCCTCCGCTTTTCGTGGGTTAGCTTAATTCAAAGCCAGAGCCATAATTAGTTTGTCAATTAACTAAACAGCAGAGGCTAACATGAATAAACATAGCATACTTTTTATCGGTCTTGATACACATAAAGAATTCAATGAAGTTGCCTATATTGAAGAACATAGAGGTGCGCAACC
>NZ_NTLW01000172.1:0-20983 GCF_002632075.1 Pseudoalteromonas sp. ESRF-bin5
TACATTAAGCGAGACGACTTTCAAACTAGTTTGTATCTTTATGATTTAAGCACGGGTGAGCACACTCAGGTATACGATAAGTTAGAGCGTGACATGCAAGAAACGTGGGCTATTCACGGCGTATATCCTACAATTGCCTGGACACCCGATAATAAAGAATTGGTATTTTGGGCGGGTGGTAAAATTCAATCTGTTGACGTGACTGACAAATCAGTTACCCCGATTGCATTTAAAGTAGAAACCACTAAAAAGATTCAACCAGCGCTTCGTTTTACTCAAAATTTAGACACTGATGAATTTGACGTAAAAATGCTACGTAATGTGCAAGTAAGCCCCGACGGTGAAACCGCTATTTTTGAAGCGTTAGGTTATATTTATAAACGCGATTTAGAATCTGGAAAAATTAAGCGTTTAACAAAACAAACAGATCATTTTGAATTATTTCCGCAGTATTCTCGCGATGGTAAAAAAATAGTTTACACCACGTGGAACGATAACAAGCAAGGCCAAGTGCGCGTTGTATCTTCTCGCAGTGGTCGAGGCGACACAATTACACAAGAACCAGGCAAGTATGTAGAACCAACGTTTAGCCCGAATGGTAAAACGGTTGTTTATCGTAAAGCCAGCGGTGGCAGTATTTTAAATCCTAAATGGTCATTGAACCCAGGTATTTATAGCGTTAGCGCAAAAGGCGGTAAAAGTGAGCTGATTTCTAAAAGTGGATATCAACCACAGTTTGGGGCTGACAACGACCGTGTATTTGTAATGAGCCCATGGCCAAAACCATCGCTGAGTGTTGTAGAGCTAGAAAGCAAAAAAGTATCTAAACTTTATGAATCTGAGCATGCTACTGAATTTAGAGTATCTCCAGATGGGGAGTATCTTGCTTTTGCTGAGCGATTTAAAGTGTATGTAACGCCATTAGTTGAAAGTGGGAAGGCCATAAATATTGGACCTAAAGACAGTAAATTCCCTATAGAGCAGCTATCTGTGCGTGCTGGTGAAAGTATTAGCTGGAGTGCCGATAGCAGCAAACTTTATTGGACACTAGGGCCTGAGCTTTACCATGCAAGTTTAAACGGTGTATTCGCGATTAACAGTAAAAGCGACGCTGATTTTAAAGTTAAAAATGGCGAAAACATCGGATTCAGTAAGAAGGTGAATGAGCCAAAAGGCATGATTGCTTTAACTGGCGGTAAAATTATTACGATGAATGGTGATAAAGTCATTGAAAACGGAGTAATAATTACTGATGGCAAGCATATAAAAGCTGTGGGCCCAGCTTCTGAGTTAAGCATACCAAAAGATGCAGAAGTTATTGACGTTACTGGTAAAACTATCATGCCGGGTATTGTTGACGCCCATGCTCATGGTTCTCAAGGGAGCAATGAAATAATTCCTCAGCAAAATTGGAAAAACTTTGCAGGTTTAGCTTTAGGTGTTACGACCATTCATGATCCCTCTAACGACACCACCGAAATATTCACTGCAAGCGAAATGCAAAAAGCAGGCATGATTGTTGGTCCGCGTATTTTCTCTACAGGAACTATTTTGTATGGGGCTAATATGCCGGGTTATACCTCGCATATTGATTCGTTAGAAGATGCTAAATTTCACTTAGAACGCTTAAAGAAAGTCGGTGCTTTTAGCGTTAAATCATACAATCAACCCCGTCGTGAGCAGCGCCAACAAGTCGTTGAAGCAGGTCGCGAACTTGAAATGATGGTTGTGCCAGAAGGCGGTTCGCTACTGCAACATAATTTGAGCATGGTGGTTGATGGGCATACAGGTATTGAGCATTCCATTCCTGTAGAAAACATATACGATGATATAAAACAATTATGGTCACAAAGTGATGTGGGTTACACACCAACGCTTGTTGTTGCCTATGGTGGTATATGGGGTGAAAACTATTGGTATGATAAAACTGACGTGTGGAATCACCCTCGTTTAAGTAAGTTTGTGCCTCAAAATCAGTTGCTGCCGCGTTCTATGCGTCGTGTTAAAGCACCCGATCATCACTATAATCATTTTAACAACGCACGTGTGTCGGCTGAGCTACAAGACTTAGGTGTTTTAGTTAACTTAGGAGCGCATGGTCAACGTGAGGGGTTAGGTGCACATTGGGAAATGTGGATGTTTGCCCAAGGTGGCATGACGCCACTAGAAGCCATACGCGCATCAACACTCGATCCAGCTAAGTACTTAGGGCTTGATAAAAACGTAGGCTCGCTTGAAGTGGGTAAACTGGCTGATTTAATGGTGATTGATGGTGATCCGTTAATTGATATTCGCAGCTCTGATAAGGTTGATTATACAATGATTAATGGTCGTTTATTTAATGCAGAAACGATGAATGAGGTTGGCAAAAAAGCACGCCAGCCGCTTTATTTTGAAAAGTAAGAATTTTAATTAACGTCTTTAAAAAGCGGCTTTTATGCCGCTTTTTTATTTTACAAATTATAAACAGCAGGCATAAAAAAACCGCTTAACGCGGTTTCTTTTAAAATCATTAATGTTGATTAAACAACACCGCGCGGTAGGCGACAGTCATGATCTTTACGCGCTAGGATTACAATCCACAATTCTTCTGCGGTGTAACCATCTTCACTTTGTGTAACCACAGTGAATGGCGCTTTTTTCTGAGCGGTAACAGGCGCAGCTTTTTTGGTTTTAGTTTTTTTAGCTGGCGCTTTTTCAGCAGGTGCCGGTGTTGCTTTACCACTGCTTAATTCTTTAGTTAGCTCAGCTACGTCAGCTAGGCGTAAGTTTTTTCCGCCATCGATGCTGTACCAGCCTGGTTTAGTTGTAATTTCAGGTTTTTTACCATTAGCAGCTTCATACGCTGCTTCAAAGGCAGATAGTACTTCTGTTTTGTCTAGTTTGCTCATCAGAGACCCTATACGTTGTGAACACAGATAAAGAGAAGCTATTTATACCTATTTTGAATCAGTTTTTCAATTTTTTGCGATTTTCCTTCCATTTTAAAGCAATAAACGCCAAAATTTGCACAAAATTCAGTGCAAAGTAAGGTTACGCGTATGCAACGTCAAGAATTTAACCAATTATTAAATGATATTTTAAAGCCTCACAATATTAAGGATTTTTGCCCAAATGGATTACAAGTTGAGGGTAAAAATGAAATAAAAAAAATTGTTACCGGAGTAACAGCGAGCCAAGCTTTAATTGACGCTGCAATTGATGAGCAAGCAGACGCTATCTTGGTCCATCATGGTTATTTTTGGAAAGGCGAGTCTCAACCTATTACCGGGATGAAAAAGCGGAGAATAGGCGCCTTATTGGCTAACGATATTAATTTATTTGCTTATCACCTCCCTTTAGATATTCACCCAGAGATTGGTAATAACGCGCAGCTTGCAAAATTATTAGATATTGAAATTCAAGAAGGCCTTGAGCCTGTTGCTAACAGTGTAGCAGTGAAAGGGCGCCTTAAAACAGCGCTAAGTGGAGATGAATTTGCATCAAAAATAGCTAAGATGCTTAATCGAGCCCCTCTCACAAGCTTAGTTCGTTCAAGTAAAATACAAACTATTGCGCTGTGTACTGGTGGAGGTCAAGGTTATATTGATTTAGCTGCGGAGCAAGGTATTGACGCTTATTTAACAGGTGAAGCGTCTGAGCAAACTATTCATAGTTCACGAGAACAAAATATTGATTTTTTTGCAGCAGGGCATCATGCAACCGAACGCTACGGTATAAAAGCTCTGGGCGAGCTACTTGCCCTGGAGTACGGTTTTGAGGTTAGCTTTATTGATATTGATAATCCTGTTTAAGCTACTGTGATATTTAAGATTATTAATTTTAGTACTCGTTATATTTTAAAATTTAAAGCCTTGAATTTAACGCCAGTTAAATAGGGGCGACAACGGATAGTGTACAAGCTCTGCTCTAATAGACTTTATTTACTTATATTGAAGTGAGGGCGTGTTTAAATTTGTTGTCTAGTGAGTTGAGTATAAATTGAGAGTGTTCAGAGCGTGGGAAGGAGACACGCTTTCTTTATATACACTGCTTAAATGAAAGCGAATAAAATAAACCGGTTGTAAAAGTAAGGTAAGTGGTTTGGTCTCTCATAAAGATCTTTTAATTTACTTAATTCGTTATGTATTTCTAGTTTTATTAAAAATGACCTTATAAGGACCGCAATGGAAGGTGTTTTAGCTCTACTTGAGCAGTACGGCTTATTTGTTTACCTATTGCTATTTGGCTATTGTGCATTGAAAAGCGGCTGGTTACCTTTATTTGCAGGTTATGCTGCTCAAATCGGCGCGCTTGATATTAAAGTAGTTATTTTAGCTACTTTTATGGGAGGGTATATTGGCGATGAGATACGGTTTGCTCTTGCAAGAGCTTATGGCACTTCATGGCTTGAAAAACCTAATAAAATTGGTCAACTATTTCAAACAGCGAGTGCGCTTGCTAACCGTTACGGCATGGCTTACATTTTTTTATATCGATACCCCAAAGGTATGCGCACAATTGGAGCGCTCCCTGTAGGGCTAACCGATATATCTTGGCCCCTATTTAGCATCTTAAATGCCTGTTCAGCTGCTTTATGGGTCATTATTTTAGTTGGCGGAGGCTATACTTTTGGAGCTACATTTGAGTCTATAGGTGTAGAGAGCTTAACCGCACTGAGTATATTATTGTTAGGGATATTTTTAGTTATACTCTATCGGCTTTGGACAAAACACCCACCTACAAAACAACGACAGTAAAGTGACGTTATTGTTTAACAAAAAATCTAGTGAAGAGCTTTACCCACATATCTTAAAGTATTGATATTTTATTTTCTTGCTCGACAAACATTCATTGTAAACAAATCAAATTTACGAGTTAGCAGGTGGCTTTTTGCAAGTTGTTTAAAGTGCCTCAGGGTCTAGCCATCGACGGACTTTTATCCACGTTGTTCCTATAACTTCATGGCTGTATTGCGTTACGGCTAGTAGTGCTTGCGCATTTGGAACGAGCTGTTTATGAAAAGGAAGCGCTGCAAAATTGTGAAAGTCAGTTGCTGCAGGAATGCTTGTTACACCTTGGGCCGAAAACAAGTCCTGGGCTCTGGGCATATGCAGTACCGAAGTTACTAACGCTACCTTAAAATCAACTAGCTTAGGCGCTAGTAGCGCAGCTTCTTGCGCTGTATCCATTGCCTTTGGGTTTTGCAAAAGCCTATTTTTATTAATGCCTAACTCAATGGCAGTTTGATACATCAAGCTGCTGTTAGTAATATTCTCATAACCGCCGCCAGAAAAAATAAGCTGTGATTTTGGGTAGTACTTAGCGAGTTTGACTCCTTCAACTAGTCGGGTTAGCGCGCAATTACCTAATTGGTTATTAGCACTTAAGACAGAGTTAGGATTTATATCGCACCCAAGCACAACTATTTTGTCTAATTCTGGGTGTTTTGAAGGGTGAAAAGAAAGGCTTGTTGGCTCGTTGTTTTTTAAAATTTGGTTAGCAACAAATGGTGTACTGATTGCCAACAATGTTGAAAGTCCAAAAAATGCAATTACTAAAGAAAATTTGCGCCCCTTGAATGCCAAAAACAAAGCTATAAGTGTAAAAAGACCAATTAAAGGGAGCGGCATAAGCAAGCCGCCAAGTAACTTTTTCAAAGCGAACATAATGAGCAACATAAAAGCTATAATTTAAGTTATGTTACTCATTAATGAGTAGTTTATCGACCGTTATTTAACTTACACGTATTTAAAAAGTGGCGATATACAGGGTTATCTTTCATATCTTTTTTCATCGCTAAGTACATTGGTCGAGTTAAACCTAGCGCACCTAGTGGAATCGATTTGATGAGTCCTTGGCTTTCATATGGTGTAACCAACCAATCAGGTAATGCAGCTACACCCATTCCAGCACTGACTAGCTGAAAAATTAGTAGTCCTTGATCTACGTTTTTTAACGTCCCGTCAAAACGTGCATTTTGAATGAAATGTTTAAATATATCTTGGCGTTCGCGCGGAATAGGGTAAGAAATAATGGTTTCATTCTTTAAGTCTAACGCTGTAACGTATGCTTTTTTGGCAAGATCGTGATCAGGTGCAACAATTAACTTTAACTTAAAGTCGAATAAATGGGCATACTCTAGCTTATCGGGTTCACGAATGTCTGATGTGAGTACTAAGTCTAATTCATCGTTAAGTAAGTCTGGAATTGCGTCATAACTAAAACCACGTTCATAATCAATTTTTATATCTGGCCAAAAGTTATTAAAATCTTTAATTGTTGGAAGTAGCCAGTGAAAACAAGCATGGCATTCAACACTTAAGCGTAATTGTGAAATTGGCTGATTAAGGCTCTCTTTTAAACGACATTTAGTTGCTTCAATTTTCGGCAGTATTTCGTGGGCTAACTCAAGTAATAACATGCCTTGCGGGGTAAAACGCACAGGCTGCGTTTTGCGTTCAAACAGCTGGCAGTCTAACTTGTTTTCCAAGTCTTTAATTTGATGTGATAAAGCCGACTGAGTTAAGAATAATTCGCGGGCAGTATTCACTAATGAACCGGTTTCTTTAAGGGTTGCAATAGTTTTTAAGTGTTTTATACCAATCATCTTTAATAATTCTCATGGAAATTTGAGTAGTGCTCATTATTTTTCAATACTACGCTTATATAAAAAACGTTTCAACGTCTAGACGTCTAAAACAAGCTAATAAATATAGTTTTACTGATTAATATTTTTATAGTTTAGCGTAAGTAACTAGATTAAAGCCGATTTTTTACTACTTGTATTAATTTACTTCATGTTTAAAAGTAAAGGGGGCTGGTATAAAAAATTTTTAACTCGCTTAGTTAACTAACGCTAATAGATAGAAAAGTAGTGAGCTTTGGAGAAAATAAAAATACTTTGGAGTATATGAAGGTTGATCTTTGGTGATTGACTTTACAGCTTTCAGTTTGTCATGCAGGCAAACATAATTTATGTATTGTGGTCATTCCTAATAAATAACCAATAACGAAGAACAAACCCAAACGCATGCTGCCCTTTGGGTTATTTTTGGGGCTAATTGCTCTTTATTGCTGGGTATTTATTTATCCCACTGGGTAATATACCTCGCGCCGCGCTCTAAGTGCCCCAAGCCTTAACTTTACAGATGTGGGGCTAAAGTGGTTGATTAATTAGTAATATAGCTTCTTTTGCTGGAACTGGTTTTGACATTAAATAACCTTGTCCGTATTCACAATGCGTAGTTTGCAAAGTCTCTAGCTGTCCGGTGGTTTCAATTCCTTCAGCAACAACTTCAAGTTTTAACGACTTAGCAAGTGACAAAATAGCCTCAACCAAGGGATTTGTTGAATCTTGTACATGATCGATGAAGCTTTTATCGATCTTCAGAATATGAATGGGGAGCTGGTGTAAGTAGCCTAGTGCAGAGTAACCTGTTCCAAAATCATCAAGACATAGTTTTACTTTTAGAGGTGAGAGCCCTTCGATAATTTGTGTGGCGAGCTCTAAGTTTTCTATCAATCCAGATTCGGTTATTTCTAAACACAAAGACCCCAAAGGCAATTGGTATTTGTTATAGATAGCGTGGACCTGAGCTACAAAATCTAGGCTTGCAAAATGACGCGATGATACATTTACTGTCACTTTTAAGAAACGATGACCTTGTTGGTGCCACTTTGAAATATGCTGTGCAGCTAAGTCGAGTAGATGTAAATCCAGGTTGATTATTTGGCCTGTTTTTTCAGCGATAGGAATAAAGTCATTAGGTGAAACAAACCCTTTTTTAGGGTGGTGCCAACGAACAAGTGCTTCAAAGCCAATAACGTGGTTATCTAAGATTGTAAAAATTGGCTGAAAGTAGAGTTCAAATTCGTTGTGTTCAATACCGTGCTGTAGGTCGTTTTCTATGTCGGCGTGTGTTTTAAGCTTTTTTCTCATTGTGTTGTTAAAAAACTTAACTTGTCCGCGGCCTGTTGACTTAGCCTCGTACATAGCGGCGTCTGCTTGTTGTAGTAACAGGTATGCTTTATCGTCAACATTATCAGTATAGGCAATACCTATGCTGGTAGAGGCTTGCAATAAATGGCCATCAACATTTATTGGTTTAGAAAGTGCTTCTTTTATGCGCCCTAGTGCCTCTTTAACTTGATTACGATGAGTAATGTTTTCCATTAAAATAGCAAACTCGTCGCCACCCAAGCGTGAAAAAGTGTCGGTGTTACGAACTGTACCTTTGATCAACTCACAAATTTTAATTAAAAAGTGATCGCCAACTTCGTGGCCGAGCGCATCATTGATACTTTTAAAGCGGTCAAAATCTAAATAAAGTAGGGCATGAACAGTGCCTTTTTTTACACGCGTTAAGCGCAAAATTGCATGCTTTATTCGTTCAATAAGTAATGAACGATTAGCAAGCCCAGTTAATCCATCATGTAAAGCTTTGTGTTCAAGCTCCTGCCTAGCTAACTGCCTATCTATTGCCATACTTATTTGCCTGCTTACATAGGTAAGCAAAGCACTATCGTGCTCATTATAATGATGTGCCTCATGATAACTTTGCACAACAATGACACCACTCATACGTTCATTGGCTTTAAATGGTACACCTAGCCAAGATTCGGCTTGACGACCAATTAATTTAAAATGACCTTGCTCTATATGATCAATGTAGTCTTGTTTTGTTAATAACATCGCTTGATCAGTTTGCAATAAAAAGTAAGACGCGGTGTCTTTAAGCTGTTCTTTAGAGATTTTTTGATGTGTGTTTGTTTGAATTCCAGCTTCAACAATGTAAACAATATCTAGAATGTCGATTTGTTTATCGTAAAGGCCAATAAAGAAGTTATCAGCCCTTAATAAGCTATTAATAATAGTGTGTAAAGATTCGAAAAATGTATCTAAGTCACTGGCTTTATAGGTTAAGTTGGCTATTTGAAGAAGACTATTTTCAAGCTTTTGCGCGTCATTTAACTGCTCTACAGTCGATTGCAGGCTATTTACCATGTTAACTTGGTTTATTTTAGCGCTTAAAAGGTGTGCCACTGTTGTTAATATTTCAAGGTGTGCATTAGTAAAGTAGTTCATAGCTGGGTGTTCACAATCAATAACACCTAGAATGCGGTCTTTGTATACAAGAGGCACGCAAAGCTCTGATTGAGCAGGGCGTTCGTCTGCAATATAGCGGCTATCTTTTGTGACATCGCCTAAAATTATTGCCTTTTTTGTTGTTGCAACAAAACCTGATATACCTTCATCAAAATTAATTACTTTTCTTTGGGCTTTATATTTATATCTTTGGCGATCGATTCCCATAGAAGCAACAAGGTTCAGTTTAGAGGCTGATTCATCAGCAAGATAAATAACACAGTCAACAAATCCAAGCCGATTTACAACTTGAGTCGTTACATATTCAAATAGCTCATCTAAGGTGTCTAGCTGTAATAGGCTTGATGAAAACTGATTTATGATACTTAGCTGATCTGTTTTTACTTCAAGCGCTTTAGAGGTATCGATACTGTTCGACATAGGCAAAATTTATTATTCTTTTTTTATAAACACCACATTAAGTTAACCTAATATCAACTGTTCTACAAAATAAAACGATAAACGTTTTAACAAAGCTGTAAATAAAATAGGGCAAATTAGTAACCGATTATTTTAATAAAATCTTTACTCGAAAACATCATATGCCTATGATCACATAAATTCAGCTGTGGAATGAAGTGATGACCAGTAATAATACAAACTCTGTAAAAACGTTAACAATTACCCGACCTGACGATTGGCATGTGCATTTACGCGATGGTGATCAGCTTAAAGACACTGTGCGCGATATTAGCCGCTATATGGGGCGTGCTATTATAATGCCAAATTTGGTTCCTCCAGCGACCTGCACGGACACCGCTTTAGCTTACAGAGAACGTATAATGGCTGCTAAGCCACAAGGTAACTTTGAGCCTTTGATGGTGTTATACCTCACTGATAAGACAACACCTGAAGAAATAATTAAGGCTAAGGCATCTGGCAAAGTATTTGCTGCTAAACTTTACCCTGCCGGCGCGACAACCAACTCTGATTCTGGTGTAACGTCCGTCAAAAATATATATTCAGTGCTTAGCGCTATGCAAGATGTTGGTATGCTTTTGCTTGTACATGGTGAAGTGACGGATTCTTCAATTGATATTTTTGACAGAGAAAAAGTGTTTTTAGATACGATTCTAGGTGATGTCGTTAATGACTTTCCAGAGCTTAAAATAGTACTTGAGCATATAACAACAAAAGATGCGGTTGATTTTGTCAATAATGCGCCAAGTAATGTTGCGGCAACGATTACTGCTCACCATTTACTGTATAATCGAAACCACATGTTAGCAGGGGGGATTCGTCCTCATTATTACTGTCTGCCTATACTTAAGCGTAATATTCACCAGCAAGCACTTATGGCTGCAGCTACGAGTGGCAGTAAAAAGTTCTTTTTAGGTACTGACTCAGCGCCTCATTATAAAGATAAGAAAGAAGCTGCGTGCGGTTGCGCAGGGGCTTACACGGCTCATGCTGCTATTGAGCTTTACGCAGAAGCATTTGAAGAAGCTGGTGCATTAGATAAGCTAGAGGGCTTTGCAAGCCACTTTGGGCCAGACTTTTATGGTTTGGCGCGTAATAGCGATACAATTACACTGCAAAAGTCGCCTTGGACTGTGCCTGCAAGTTATACGCTTGGTGATTCTGAAGTCGTACCAATAAAAGCAGAATCCGTAATTGATTGGGCTGTTTTAAAGTAAAATTAAGTATTTGAAATCAAAGCCGCTTACTTAAGCGGCTTTTTTTATGTAAATATTTAGGCTCACGGCTTGTTAAAAAAGCTGTAAATTGGCTTGCTACTTAATCATTATTTCTTGTTTGTTTTAGTATGAACAGAAATCAGCCTGCTAAGAGTTAACAATCGCTGTATTTTTATTAGGATTTTATAATAAATATTACAATAATATTTAATTTTTATTTATTTTAATCAATGTCTTATCTATTTTTAGTCACGGAGTAAGTTTTTTTAGAAATTATTTTCAATTAATAGAGCGAAAAAAAATAGAATGTGTTAATCTTACTTTGCTTTGAGTTTTTATGAATTGAATTTACGGATATTGTGCTGCGTTTAAGGTTACCAGTTAGGTTATTACTTGTTCCTGTACTATACCTCTATTTTATGAGCATTGACTCAAGGAGGCTATTGCCACAATAACGTGGCAGAATTTTTAATTATTGACTTACAGGAAAATTTAGTATGTCGGTTTCTGGTAAAGTAAAGTTTTTCAACGAAGCTAAAGGCTTTGGTTTCATTGAACAAGAAAACGGTCCTGACGTGTTTGTACACTTCAGCGCAATCTCTGGTTCTGGTTTTCGCACTCTTAGCGAAGGTCAAGCAGTGACATTCAGCATCAAACAAGGTCAAAAAGGCCCTGAAGCTGAGAACGTTGAAGCAGCATAATTTTAATTATGTGAACTCATGTTCGTCTTGGTGAAGCAGGTCTCTGTTTCACCATTATTCCTTAAAATTTCTCACATGCTCAGTAAGTTCCTCATATACCTATAAACCATAATACCTCCAATCATTAATAGCGCTCATTTATTATATCTAAACCCCAAAAGACCATAATATGGTTTAATTTTTCTAGAAACCTAATCCCAATTAAATATGCTAAACAGAATTCTATGTATTATTAATTTTGTGCTTCCTATAAAGTTCTAATATTTTCATAATCCTTCTAGTTTAACTTGCAAGTTTTAAAGTATTAATACTTACAAAACTCAGCTTCAAACTGGATTATATGGGTAGTCGCCAAAACTTTGAGTTTGGATAGTGAGCTAATAAGTAATTTACAGTGAGCTTAGACAAAGACTCGGTTTGAGCATCATGAAAATAATTAACTAAAGAAAGCCTGGTTTAATTTTGATTGAGCCGAAGCCATTAATGAGACTTTATTTTGTCTATCAGTTTAGAACGTTGCTTATAGTTTTTGAGTGTCAAAAAACCTTCACAAATTCAATATTGAAATCCTTCTATTAGCTTTACAACTTTCAATATGTGTAACGTTTGATTTTTGTGCGTTAAACCGTTCCTTTTTTGAGTTAAAGTGCTTAAAAATGATAAAAAACCGTCAAATAGAGCCCCTAAAAGAGTTTTTTTTTAAATGTTTTTATTTTTTTTTTACATACATCTAGTTTGAACTAAATGTTGCATTTATGTTGTTTGTTTAGAGGTCTATCCAGTTAAACATCAACCTTATTGGGGTTTGCTAGGATTGTTGATAATACAGTTGGTTGCAATAATGTTAACATTTTATTGGTGCTACTTTAATGTAGTCCATCGGCAGGTGATTTATTTGCTAATTACACCTAACATCAAGTTGACAGCGCTTATTGCATTTAGCATTATTGAAAGGTTGATATCTATTAAAAGATATCAGGGTTGTTCTCCTCGGAGGATAATTAAATTATAAAAGTAACATTACTTAATTGGTTGGGAACTATGTCTGTTAAAATCAGAAAGAGTCTTGTAGCAACAGCGTTGGTTGGCGCTTTTGCATTTGCAAGCAGCAATGTGATTGCAGATCCTTTGAATGACGTGCAAAAAGCAGGTCAACAAATTCAAAAGGCTGCTGTTAAGTCTCAAACTAAAATTGACAATGTATATGGTCAAACTCAAGAGCTAATCGCTGAGTACCGTAGCATCGTTGATGAGACTGAACTTATGAAAGTGTATAACGATCACGTTGCACGTTTGGTCGCTGACCAAAATGCATCGATTGAGTCGTTCGATCGTCAAATTGCGACTATCGATAACACTAAACAAAACGTTGTGCCTTTGATGTATCGCATGATCGATACGCTTGAGCAATTCATCAAAGCGGACGTTCCATTTAATCTTGAAACGCGTCTAGGCCGTGTTGAAAGACTTCGTGACATCATGGCATCTGCCTCTGTTACTACGTCTGAAAAATTCCGTCAAGTTCTTGAAGCATACACAGTTGAAACAGCTTACAGCTCTGCAGTAACTGCTTCTCAAGGTACGCTTGAAATTGATGGCAAAAATATCAACGTAGATATCGGTCGTTTAGGTCGTATTACTTATGTTGCTCAGTCTTTTGACTTGAAACATGCTTGGGTGTGGGATAACAACACTAAACAGTGGAAAGAATTAGGTGAAGAATACCTAAAACCTGTTAAAGAAGTGATCCGCATGGCACGTAAGCAAGCGACACTAGAACTTGTTAAACTACCAATCTTTGGCGCGGAGTAATCAATAATGAAGAAACTATTTAAAGGTTTTGCTGTTGCAGCAGTACTATCTGTTTCTGCAGGTACCGCGCTTAACGCACACGCAAACACTGACGCTTTAGACAAAATTCTTGAGCAAGTTAAGCAAGAGCGTATCTCAGAAGGTAAGATCAATAAGCAACGTGAGCAAGAGTTCTTATCAGAACGTGCTGACAAGCAATCTTTACTTAATAAAGCTAAAAGCCAGCTAGCTGCTGAAAAAGCACGTGGTGAGTCTTTAGCTAAGCAATACGCACAAAACGAAAACACTTTAGCGGAAAAAGAGCAAGCTCTTCAAAATGCTCAAGGTACTCTAGGTGAGATGTTTGGTGTTGTACGTCGTGCAGCGCAAGACGCTATCGGTTCTATCGAAGCATCTTTAGTAAGTGCTGAAAAGCCAGGTCGTGCTGAAGTACTTCGTTCATTAGCAGCAGCTAAAGAACTTCCAACAGTTCGTGAGTTAGAAGAGCTTTGGATTTCACTTCAAACAGAAATGACAGAATCAGCAAAAGTATCTACTTTTGAATCTGAAGTTGCTGGCCTTGACGGAAACACAGCGGTTAAGAAAATCACTCGTATTGGTAACTTTAACTTAGTTGCTGACGAAGGTTACTTAATCTACTCGCCAGAAACAAAGTCTATCCAGCCTTTAGGTAAACAACCTGATAGCTACATTTTAGATGGCATTTCAAACCTAGAAGCAACATCTTCTGATAGCTACGCGGGCGTTTACATTGACCCTACACGCGGCGCAATCTTACGTATTAATACGCAGAAGAAAACGCTAATGGAATACTACGAGCAAGGTGCTGAAGTTGGTTATATCATCACTGTACTACTTGCTGTAGGTCTATTAATCTTCTTAGTTCGTTTCATTGACTTAGCGCTTACTACTTCTAAGATCAAATCACAACTTAAGAACTTGTCTACACCGAATACAAACAACCCACTGGGTCGTATTCTTAAAGTGTACCATGACAACAAATCTCAAGATGTTGAAAACCTTGAACTTAAACTTGATGAAGCTATTTTACGTGAAACTCCACGTGTTGAAGCTGGTATCAACATCATCAAGATCCTTGCTGCTATCGCACCATTACTAGGTCTACTAGGTACAGTAATCGGTATGATTTTAACGTTCCAAACAATCACATTGTTCGGTACGGGCGATCCGAAGATCATGGCTGGTAACATCTCTCTAGCACTTGTAACTACAGCGCTAGGTCTAATTGCAGCACTACCACTTATTCTACTTCACTCTATTGTTGCAGGTCGTAGTAAGTCGGTATTACATATCCTTGATGAGCAAAGCGCTGGTATCATCGCTACTCACGCGGAGAAGGAGAAAGCCTAATGCTAGTCCTGATGGAGATATGGGAATCTATCAGGGATTTTGTTGGCACAGGCGGCCAGGTTTTATACGTGGTCGCGATAGCACTCTTTCTGATGTGGGTTTTAATGATTGAGCGCTATTGGTTCTTACTTGCAGAGTTTCCTCGTTTAACGAAGGATATTGTTGCTAAGTGGGATGCCCGCCAAGACACTACGTCTTGGTACGCACACAGAATCCGTGAAGCATGGATTTCTGAAGCGTCTGAAAAATTAGATCAGCGTATGTTGTTGATTAAAACATTAGTAGCTGTTTGTCCTTTAATAGGCTTACTTGGAACTGTAACGGGTATGATCGCGGTTTTTGAAACCATGGCAACTCAAGGTACTGGTAATGCACGTTTAATGGCATCAGGTATTTCAATGGCAACAATCCCAACAATGGCTGGAATGGTTGCGGCACTATCTGGAGTTTTCTTTAGCTCACGCCTTGAGGCAAGAGCGAGAATGGTGAAAGCCAAACTTGTAGATAGCATGCCTCATCACTAGAGAGAGAATTAAATATGGCACGTAAACAACGTTTTCGTGAAGAAGAAGAAGCAGCGGTAGATATGACACCAATGCTTGACATCGTATTTATCATGCTTATTTTCTTTATCGTAACTACATCGTTCGTTAAAGAGGCTGGTATCGAGGTCAATAAACCTAAAGCTGCCCAAGCTACGAAGCAAAAAAATGCTAACATTTTTATTGCTATACGCAGTGATGGCGCAATCTGGATTGATAAGCAGCAAGTTGACGTTGAACGTGTTTCAGCGAAAATTGAAAGCTTATTAGCAGAACAACCTACTGACGTTGTAATTTTGCAGGCTGATAAAGAAGCAAAACACGGCACAGTGGTTAAAGTTATGGACCAGATTAAAGCAACGGGCGATAACCTAAGAATTTCAATAGCTGGAGATCAGTAATGATTCGTTTTCTGTTTTCACTGATTGCAGGTGGGGCAGTTACTTTCGGCTTGTTCTACTTCATGGCTTACCTCATCTCTGGTGGGGCTGACCGTAATACGGAACAAAAAGAGCAGATCATAGTCGAAATTATGACGAATCCGCCTGAATCTAAGGTGCAGGAGAGGAAGCGTGTACCGCCTCCGCCTCCGCCACCGCCAAAGCAGCCGCCTAAACCGCAGCCGCCACAGCCGGATACTAATCCTAACCCAGGTGCAATGTCATTTAATATGCCAAGCATCGACGTAGGGAGTTCTGCTGGTGGACTAAGTGGTCCGGGTGCATTTGGACGAGATGGTGATGCGACACCTATCGTTCGTATTGAACCAAAATATCCAACGCAAGCAGCGCGTGATGGTAAAGAAGGTTGGGTACAACTTTCGTTCACAATTGATGAGTTAGGTGGGGTTATTGACGTTGATGTAATCGACGCTGAGCCTAAACGTATCTTTGACCGTGAAGCTAAACGTGCACTTCGTAAGTGGAAATACCGTCCGAAAATTATTGACGGTAAGCCACAAAAACAAGTTGGTTTACAAGTTCAACTAGACTTTAAACTTAACCAAGGCTAAGGAGGCGAGTAATGAGAAATTTATCTAAAGTAACTGCTCTTGCAATTCTTATGTCTGTGTCAGGTGCAACTTTAAGTTCATCTGTATTAGCGGCGCCAGATTACGCGAAAATTGAAGAGCGTAAGAAAGCAAAAACTAAGATCATGGGCGAGCGTACTGGTAAAAAAGTAATAAAAGCGTTTGACTTGTACAACGAAGATCAGCTTGACGAAGCCATAGCATTGCTTAAAGAAATTGATGCATCAGACGAGTTTGATAAAGCGACTGTAAATCGTTACTTAGGTAGCATGTACGCGCAGAAAGAAAACTACGTTGATGCAATCAAATACACTAAGTTAGCAGTAGCGCCTGATATTTTGAACTTTGCAGACCACGAACAGTCACTTAAACAATTAGGTGATTTGTACGCAGGTACTGAAAAGTATAAAGAGGCGAAAAGAGCATACACAGCTTGGATGGACTTCACTGGTGAGGAAGATCCAACTGTTTATACTCGTATTGCGCAAGCTAACTTTCAGTTAGAGCAATTCAGTGATGTTTTTGAGCCTGCTAACAAAGCAATAGCTCTTCAAAAAGAGCCTAATAAAGGCCCTTACCAGCTTAAACTTGGCGCATACTTTGAAACTAAAGATTATGCAAACATGGTTAAAGTGGGTGAAGAAATTGTTAAAGTTTGGCCTGATGATAAAAAAGCTTGGGTTGGTTTAGGTAAATACTACCTACAAACCGAAGAATATCAGAAAGGTCTTGCAACAATGGAAGTGGCTTTCAAAAACGGTTACTTTGAAAACGAAGTTGAATACAAAGTACTTGCTAACTTTTACTCTTTAAATGAAATTCCTTACAAAGCAGCAGTAACGCTTGAAAAGGCAATTAAAGAAGAAAAAGTTAAACGTACTAAGCAAAATGTCAACGCTGTTGCAAGTAACTATCATCGCTCTAAAGATATAGAGAAAGCTGCTAAGTATTATGAAGAAGCTGCTAAATTTGATGACGACGCTGAGCTTTACCGCAAAGCAGGTTCATTACTTTTACAATCTGAGAAATTCAGTGCTGCCGTTGTTCGCTTGAACAAGGCGTTAGAGCTTGGCTCTGACAAAAAAGGTACAATTTATTCAGATTTAGCTGAGGCGTATTACTACCAAGGCAAGTACAAGCAAGCTTATGCTGCTATTGTTAAAGCTATGGACGACCCACGCACACGTAAGTTTGCAAAAGGTTGGTCTACCTACATTAAAGATAAAGCCGCTCGCAACGGTGTTAAAATTTAATATTAGCTAACATTAGCAATTTTTAAAAAGCCCCTCTGGGGCTTTTTTATTAGGATCACTATGTATAAAACGTTTTTTTTATCATTGTTATTGTGTTTAAATCTTGTTGGTTGTACTGATAAGAGTGATAGTTTTAGTTCTTTTGATGAGGCACGCAGCGCTTTAAAGTCTTTAAATACTGTGTTGATATTAGGTCAAGAATCAAACAATAAAAAAATTACAGAAGAAAACATTGTTTACTCGAACGAATATCTTGATAAACGTCATGCTATTTATCAGCAATTGATGACGATGAAGTTAACACCTAATCAAATTACCCAAGTTAATTATTTGGTTATTGCAGAACGATTTCCTGAGCGTTTTTTTCCTTGGCCAGCCCAAGTAGACGTTCTACATAATATGAGTTTATTTAACCGTTCAACTAGCACCGTTGAGCAAACTATTAGTTGGCTTAAATTTACACAAGCTAAGTTAGACATTGCAAAGCAAAGTAATCTAAAACTAAATAAGTTAGAGTATTCTTTACTACAGGGATATGTAGCGCAAGCTATTAAAAGTAAGGCTACACAAGGTGCAATTAAAAGCCACATCAGGGCTTTTTCTAACTATTTGGATAATTATAAGCCCAGAGGGAGTGTTGGTTTAAGAGGGCTTTCTAATGGTTCAGAGTGGTATCAGAGTAAACTCAATTATTATGGCAACGCAGTTAACTCGCCTTTAGAGTGGGTTGTTATTATTAACGAAAAAATTAAAGCGCTTGAAAGTGCAGTTATTAATGTCAAATTTAAACAAAATCACACTAAATCGTTTGCTGTGCAGTATTTATCTAAAGAGCCATTGATTAATGGACTTGACTGGCAAACACATTATTTAGACTTGCCTGCTATGGCCAGCAATACAAAATTGTCTAATAATGACAAGTTGCTCATGCTTACAATGATGGAAACAGATATAGGTATTCATTACCACGCATGGTCAATTGGTCAGGCTAAAGTTAATTTGTCAAAGCGTCTTAAAGTGTCAGAACAAACCGCGCAATATTTAGTTGAAGATATTATTCTTTATCCAGGACAATCGTTTAGTTTTTGTGGTCAGATTTGTTATTAACCTAGAGATTGTTTATCTTCCTAAATGTATGGCAAGGCAAAACTTTAAGGTGTAGATTCTTATTTTTTAATACGCAATTACGTAAAGTATATTCTAAACATACCCTGTTACTTTTTTAAGTTCCGGCCGGGGCAGTTTATGTTTAGCTGCCTCTAGTCAATATAGGTAATGGGCATGAGTAATGAGTAATGAGTAAGGCGCAGAGGTTTTGCTCTGTTTTTACTTGTCTACTGCCTCATAAACTTTGCACCCCGGTTAAACCAATTTCAAAACTAATATGTTTACAGGCATTAGCTATAGAAACTTATAACTTTAAACATTAGTTAGATGTTCGCTTAATTGCGCATTTTGTACAGCGCTGTGTTGCAGGGTCTTTTTGAAGTAATGCGGTTGCAATTTTTTCTTCACAATCACAACAATAGCCGTATTGACCTATATCAATTTGACTCACTGCGGCCTCTAACATCGTCATACGGTTAATTAAGTTAGCATACTCAGGGCCAAGCCTTTTTGCAGCAAGATCTAACCACTCATTATTTGCTGTATGTTTTAATGTTGTGATCAAGCCTTGATGGGCCGGATGTGGCGATTTAGAAAGCATAACAAGTATGTTTGATTTAACTTGTGTTAGTTCATCATGTAAGCGCTTTTGGTGGTTCATTATCAGTATAACCCTTTTACATTAACTGCTCGTTATACTGATATTATCTAATTGCTTTTAATTATCTGTCATGATTTGAATCAAGTTGTGGTGCTTTTGCATATTTTTTTAAAACGGCAGATACGTCTTCTTTGGTTTTTAACCTACGAATTTCATCAAACAATGTTATTGCTTGCGGATATTGACGCTTTAAATAACCTAGCCATTGTTTAGTTCTAGATGCAAAATATTTTTCATCTTTAGCTGGATCATGATGAATAGCTGAGTGTATTAAGTGATAAAGAACATGCTCCCATTCTAAACCCTCGTAGTGCTCATTGTTGACATGCGCCTTTATTTTTTTTGCTAAATCAGGATGAGATAGGGCGCCTCTGCCAAGCATTAAGTCACTGCAACCGCTTCTTTTTTGGCACAGCATTGCGTCTTCAACTTGCCATATTTCACCATTAGCAACTACGGCAATATTTTTACCTTTTATTATAGGGGGTATCTTTTCCCAATATGCTGGTGGGTTGTATCCATCGCGTTTTGTTCTTGCATGAATTGCTACGCTATTAGCGCCAGCACTTACAACCGCATCAATAATTTCTTGGCTGTTACTGTCGTCATCAAATCCTAAACGTATCTTTGCGCTGACTTCATGTTTTGAATCTACCGCATCTCTAACCGCTTTAATTATGGTATACATATGCTCGGGATCTTTAAGCAAAACGGCACCACCGCGGCTACGGTTAACCGTTTTCGCAGGACACCCAAAATTAAGGTCAACACCATGGGAACCCAAATCAATCGCTCTCACTGCGTTTTCAGCTAATGGATTAGCTTCTTGCCCAAGCAATTGTATACGCACCGGCGTGCCTGCTCGGGTATAGCCATTATTATTTAGTTCAGGGCAGTATCGATAAAATACTTTTTCAGGTAAACGTGCTTGAACAACTCTTACAAATTCGGTCACGCATAAATCAAACCCGCCAAGGTCAGTTAGTAATTGGCGCATTTTAAAATCTACAACACCTTCCATAGGTGCTAAAACAAGTTTCATAAAGCGATTATATTATTAAAAATAAGGTCGCTAGTTTACCTGTAAATTGCATATTGATAAATCTGTAATTGTTACTCATAGTTAAAGTGAGAGCGCAGGGGGCAAATTTTTTCGATTAAATAAAAATAAAATGAAAGTTTTTATTTCATCACAGGTCTACTTAAACATACACGCAATTTAAAACGATATTTACATTGCAATGACTTACACATTGAGTATAGAGAGTAAAGATAATGAATACAGTAAAAAATAATACAATCGCATTAACGTTAGGTGCAGTCGTCGTGGGTTCTGCGAGTTTAGTATCTGCTGATGTACAAGCAAACCCGTTTGAATTTCAGCAGCTTGTTTCAGGTTATCAATTAGATGCTGCCGAAGGCAAGTGCGGTGAAGGCAAATGTGGCGGTGACGCAAAAGGTAAAAAAGAAGGCAAGTGTGGCGAAGGTAAATGTGGCGGCGACGCAAAAGGTAAAAAAGAAGGCAAGTGCGGCGAAGGTAAATGTGGCGGCGACGCAAAAGGTAAAAAAGAAGGCAAGTGCGGCGAAGGCAAATGTGGCGGCGACGCAAAAGGTAAAAAAGAAGGCAAGTGCGGCGAAGGTAAATGTGGCGGCGATGCAAAAGGTAAAAAAGAAGGCAAGTGCGGCGAAGGCAAATGTGGCGGCGACGCAAAAGGTAAAAAAGAAGGCAAGTGCGGCGAAGG
>NZ_NTLW01000280.1:0-2222 GCF_002632075.1 Pseudoalteromonas sp. ESRF-bin5
TGAAATTTATATTTATTTTATTTTGGCACCAGACTTGTATTAGTTGTTGTGACATTTATTAACAACGAAGGACACGTCTTATGAAAAAGTTAACATTAGCAACAACTATTCTAGCAACATTAAGTTTAGCAGCCTGCGCATCTAATCAAGGTCTTGATAAAATAGACAGCGACTTTGCAAGCCTAGACAACGACAGTGATGGTTTTATTTCAAAAGTTGAAGCTGACGACGATAATATTTGGGGTCACTTTTCAAATATCGACACCAATATGGATGAAGAAATTAGTCGTAAAGAATTTAATGCTTACATGCAGTTAAACACTGGCAAGGTTGCAACCGATAGTGATGTAAGTGAATCAGCCTTTAAAGCTGAAATTGCAAAATTTGACAAAATTGAAAGTAGTTTTGCCAGTTTAGATAACGATAGTAATGGTTACATATCAGTTGTTGAAGGCAATGACGACGATATTTCAAATCACTTTGGTTATATGGACAAAAACGAAGACAAGCGAATTAGTAAAAATGAGTTTATGGGCTACATAAATAAATATGGTAAATCTGTAGCTGAAGACGAAGCGTTAGAGTCAATTAAACACAGCTAATTAAAATTCAGAACATAAAAATCAAAGCCAGTTATTTTAACTGGCTTTTTTTATGGCTAATTTTAGATAATTGCCAGATATATTTTCCTAGTTAGTGGTTGTTCTGTCATAATAGATGGCTGTGTATTTTTATTTATTAAGAGTGTATATGGCTGGGCGGCGAATTAGTGATGAGCAGTTGGTTGAAATCATTGAGGCTGCGATTTTTGTTGCAGACAAACCCATAAGTAAACGCCATATTAAAGACACTGTTTTAGTGGATATTCCAATTTCTATGTCACGTATAAACGATGCTATAGAAACAATACAAACACACTTTCAAACCCGTGGTATTCGCCTTGTTGAAGTTGGTAGTGGTTATCGATTTCAGGCGTGTAGTAGTTTGAGCCCTTGGTTGAGTAACCTATGGCAAGAACGAGCTCCTAAATACTCACGTGCTTTATTGGAAACATTATCACTTATTGCTTATCGTCAACCCATTACGCGTGGTGAAATAGAGCAAGTAAGAGGTGTAACAACGGGTTCGAATATAATTAAAACCTTACTCGAAAGAGAGTGGGTGAAAGTGGTAGGGCACAAAGAAGTGCCGGGTAAGCCCGCTTTATACGCCACTACTAAACAATTTTTAGATTATTTTTCATTAACGGGTTTAGAAAATTTACCTGCGTTACCTGCGCAACAAGAAAGTAAAATAAATCAGTTATTAAGTGATCCTTCTGTGAGAGAACCATCCGAATGAATGTACAAGGTGAAAAGTTACAAAAAGTCCTAGCCAGAGCTGGTGTAGGCTCGCGTCGTGAAATGGAAAAATACATTGACGCTAACCGTGTTAGTGTTAATGGCAAAGTAGCTAAACTCGGTGACCGCGTTGAAGAAACCGATTTAATTCGTGTTGACGGTCATACCGTAAAAATTGAAGAAAAAGCTGACAGAATTTGCCGTGTAATTATGTACAACAAACCCGAGGGAGAGTTGAGTACACGTAAAGACCCTGAAGGTCGTCGTACTGTATTTGACAGACTTCCTCGTATTGATGGCGATCGTTGGATAGCTGTAGGCCGACTGGATGTGAATACGTCAGGCTTAATGTTGTTTACCAACGATGGTGAATTAGCCAATCGTTTAATGCACCCAAGTTATGAAGTAGAGCGTGAATATTCTTCGCGTGTGTTTGGTGAAGTAACAAACGAAACACTTAAAAACCTTATGCGTGGCGTTGAACTTGAAGATGGTCCTGCAAAATTCACAAATATAAAACCGCTAGGTGGTGAAGGAATTAACCGCTGGTTTAATGTGACGTTAAACGAAGGGCGTAACCGCGAAGTTCGTCGTTTATGGCAATCTCAAGACGTTGAAGTGTCGCGCCTTATCCGTATTCGTTACGGTAAGCTAGAGCTAGATAAGCGTGTTCCACAAGGTGGTTGGGTTGAATACGACTTAGAAACTGTTAACTACTTGCGTAAAACGGTTAAGTTAGGTCGTGAAACGCAAACTAAACTTTCAGTTATGCCTGAAAAACGCAAAGATAAACGCGCTAAAATTAATCAAATTCGTAAAGCGGTTAAAAAGCACAACCAACGTGTTAAGTCGACTAAGCGTAAGTGATATTTTGACGTTTTG
>NZ_NTLW01000104.1:0-1001 GCF_002632075.1 Pseudoalteromonas sp. ESRF-bin5
GAGCGGGTCATTAGCTCAGTTGGTAGAGCAGTTGACTTTTAATCAATTGGTCGATGGTTCGAATCCATCATGACCCACCATTCTATAACACCCTAATCGGCGGATTCACGCAGGTAAGCTTTTAAGTTTATATTTGAGCGGGTCATTAGCTCAGTTGGTAGAGCAGTTGACTTTTAATCAATTGGTCGATGGTTCGAATCCATCATGACCCACCATTTTCATGGAAATATATATTTATTAGTTAACACCAAGAGCGGGTCATTAGCTCAGTTGGTAGAGCAGTTGACTTTTAATCAATTGGTCGATGGTTCGAATCCATCATGACCCACCATTTTTGCTTTGTAAGTAAAAACTGGAACATCGGCGGATCTACGCAAACACTATCTTTTTAGTACGTACAATTTTAGAGCGGGTCATTAGCTCAGTTGGTAGAGCAGTTGACTTTTAATCAATTGGTCGATGGTTCGAATCCATCATGACCCACCATTTGCTATATTCTTTTTTAAAATCCCATTCTGTTTTTTATAAACAAGCTTAACCAGTTTGCTGTTATTTATGTTTTTATTCTCGTATAATTCGCCGTAATTTATACACTGTAAATAAGTGGTCGAGAACATGAGTTTAGCGCAAACTATTATGCCTGAAGGCTATATTTTCCCTCCAAAGCCAGCACCGTTAACAAACGACGAGCAAGGCGAATACAAAGCACGTATTAAGCAATTACTTAAAGATAAAAACGCGGTACTCGTAGCGCATTATTATACTGATCCTGAAATCCAAGCCCTTGCCGAAGAAACTGGCGGTTGCGTTGCCGACTCTTTAGAAATGGCGCGCTTTGGTGCAAGACACGACGCTGATATGATCATCGTTGCAGGCGTTCGTTTTATGGGTGAAACTGCTAAAATTTTAACGCCAAACAAAACGGTTGTTATGCCAACACTTGAAGCAACATGCTCGCTAGACATCGGTTGTCCGATTGATGAGTTCTCAGCATTTTGCGA
>NZ_NTLW01000102.1:0-47693 GCF_002632075.1 Pseudoalteromonas sp. ESRF-bin5
TACCCATCAGATCAACCAGGCTATGGTTTTGCAGGCTGGATGAGCGATAGCAGCCAAGTACTTGCTTATAGCAAATATGATATTTGGGCGTTTAATGTAAACACCAATCAAGCTAAACGCTTAACAAATGGAAAGCAGACTAATACACAGTATCGCGTCATTAATCTTGATAGAAACCAGGTAGGCTTTAAACAAGATGAAACACTGCTAGTTACTGCTGTTGACCTTCAAACAAAGCAACGGGGGATTGCAAAGCTTGATTTAGAAAACACGACCATTACTGAAGTACTCAGTGGTGATAAACGTTTTGATATTGTTAAAAAGGCCAAGAAAGCAGATAAATACCTATTTACGGAACAGAGTTATCATCAGTTCCCAGATTTCTATCAAACCGACTTAAGCTTTTTAAGCACACAAAAAGTAACTGATTTGAACCCTCAAACCGCAAATTTTGCTTGGGGTGAAAAACCTGAACTGATTAGCTACAAAGGCTTTGATGGTGAAGACTTGCAAGGTGTTTTAATAAAACCTGACGGTTACAAAAAAGGCGATAAAGTGCCTGTTGTCGTTTATTTTTATCGTTACATGAGCCAGCGTATGTTTGATTTTCCTAAAATGGAGTTAAATCATCGCCCTAATTTCCCAATGTTTACATCAAATGGCTACGCCATCTTTTTACCTGATATTCGTTTTGAAATAGGTCACCCGGGCAAATCGTCAACGCAAACCATGATCAATGCTACCCAAAAGTTAATAGATCTTGGTATTGCCGATCCAAACAAAATTGGCTTGCAAGGTCACTCATGGGCCGGGTACCAAAGTGCATTTATGATCACCCAAACAGATATGTTTAAAGCGGTTGTATCAGGCGCGCCGGTATCTAACATGACCAGCGCATACAGTGGTATACGCTTAAAGTCAGGCCTTGCTCGCCAGTTTCAATACGAAACAGGACAAAGCCGCATAGGTAAAAACTTATTTGAGGCACCAGAGTTATATATTGAAAACTCACCCGTATTTTTTGCTGACAAGGTCAATACGCCAATTTTAATCATGTTTGGAGACAAAGATGATGCGGTGCCATGGCACGAAGGCGTACAGTATTATTTAGCACTTCGTCGTGCAGGCAAAGATGCCACTTTTTTACAGTATGAAGGTGAACCGCATCACCTTAAAAAATTCCCAAATCAGGTCGATTTTTCAGTCCGTATGATGCAGTACTTCGATCATTACCTAAAAGGTCAGCCTGCAGCTAAATGGATGATTGAAGGTGAAGCATTTATAAGTGAGTGAACTGAGACATTCATAAATAAACATGATAAAAGCTGATCAGGGTACTCTGACAGATAGAGGCCGATATTACTCAGTAATATCGGCCTCTAAATAGTCAATTATTTTTCCAGCAACAAAAAAGCCGCGATAATCGCGGCTTTTTTTAAATTACTAATAATTACAAACCAGCACGGTCTTTAATTACAGGAATAAGCGCAGAACCTGCGTGATTGCCTTCAGCCCAGGCTATGTCGGCACCGTCTGACAATGAACTTTTAGATAAGTTTTTAACAATATACTCACCTGCATCTACAGCATTGCTGGCAACAGCATGACGCAATAAGTTATTACCGTTACATTGAATAGAATCATATATGTTACGAATTTTTACACGAGAGCTTTTTAACTTACTACGTAAACGGTTTTTATCATCTGCTGCGATATACTCGCAAATAGATATTGCTAGTTGATCATCAGCTTTTACTGGAGCTGTGTAAGAAAGTGAAACTGCAGCGATAGCAGAAATAACAACTAACTTTGATAATTTAAACATTGTCGACCCTTGTTTGGTACTTTATTCCTACGTTAACTGGTTAATATTGTACCAACCTAGTTAACCTTTCGCAATAATGTTAGCAGTATTTATATAAAGTTACGAATTTATAACTATGTTTATTTTTTTCGTCTGGCTGTTTAGATTGCTCTTCTTTCACTTCCCAATTTGCAATAGCTTGGTAATCAGGGAACTGTGTATCGCCTTCAACATCGAGATCAATAAAGGTTAAATATAAGCGCTCAGCTTGTGTTAAAAACTGCTGATAAACATTTCCACCACCAATAATCATCACTTCTTCAACATCACAAACCAAGCTCAGCGCGGCCTCTGGGCTTGTTACCGTTTCAATACCTTCGGCCTTATATTCAGTGTTGCGCGTAATAATAATATTGCGTCTACCAGGTAAAGGACGGCCAATAGACTCAAAAGTTTTACGACCCATGATCACAGGCTTGCCTGTAGTAACGGCTTTAAAATGTTGGAGATCTGCAGGTAAATGCCACGGCATTTTATTATCAAGACCAATAACACGGTTATTTGCCATAGCGGCAATCATTGAAATAATCACATTAAATACCTAATACTTTACTATTAAAAAACAAAAAAGGAGCCTACGCTCCTTTTTATATTTAATGAAAATTAACGTTCGTAGACTACTTCTACATCGTAATCATCTTCATCCCAGTCATCCCAATCATCATCATCGCCTTTGGTGGCTTTTTGATGGTAGGTATCCCACTTAAATTCTATTTCTTCATCTTCAACTTGCTCAAACTTCTCTTTAGGCATGCTATCAAGCAATGTCATAATATCGTGTATAAGCGGTTGAGTATGCAGCTTGTTAATAGCTGAGATTTGATAAATATTTTCAGACTCACCTAGCTCTTGTGCAATCGCATCGCATAGTGCTTGTGCTTCATCTTCAGGTAACAAATCTATTTTATTAAATACTAACCAACGCGGCTTTTCTGCAAGTTTAGGGCTGTATTGATGCAGTTCGTTTATAATTGCAAACGCATTATCGACTGGGTTTGATCCATCTACAGGCATTACGTCAATAATGTGCAATAACACACGACAACGCTCTAAATGCTTTAAGAAGCGGATACCTAAACCGGCACCATCAGACGCACCTTCAATCAACCCAGGTATATCAGCTATTACAAATGACTTGTTAGCTTCCGGACGCACTACACCTAAATTAGGAATAAGCGTTGTAAATGGGTAATCAGCTACTTTTGGTCTTGCTGCTGACACACTGCGAATAAAGGTCGATTTACCAGCATTTGGCAAACCTAGTAAACCTACGTCAGCTAGCAATAGTAACTCTAATTTTAAGTTACGTACTTCACCGGGTGTACCTAGTGTTTTTTGACGAGGCGCTCGGTTAGTACTTGATTTAAAACGTGCATTCCCCAAGCCGTGGAAACCACCTTTTGCAACCAAAATTCGTTGACCATGTTGGGTCAAATCACCAAGCCCTTCTTGCGTATCAACATCGGTTATACGCGTACCCACAGGGACCATTACAAACAAGTCGTCTGCTTTTTTACCTGTACAGTTTCGGCTACGTCCGTTTGTACCGCGTTCAGCTCTGTGAAAGCGCTCAAACTGATAGTCAATCAGGGTATTTAAGTTTTCATCAGCTTGTAGATAAACACTACCACCGTCTCCACCGTCACCGCCGTCAGGCCCACCATCTGGGACATATTTTTCACGTCGGAAAGACACGATACCGCTTCCGCCGTCTCCGGCCTCTGCGCGAATTTCTACTTCATCTACAAACTTCATGATTACTCACTTTAGGGATTGGCTTGCTAATTTATACATTATATACCGAAGCCAAGCCGATTGCAGGCTTGGCTTTGGTATATATTTTTGTCTCAAAACAAAAAACCCCGCAAAGGCGGGGTTTTTTAACTACCTTACTGATTACTCAGTTACGATAGTTACGTATTTACGGTTTAAAGGACCTTTTTGTTCAAATTGAACTTTACCATCTGCTTTTGCAAAGATAGTGTGGTCTTTACCGATACCTACGTTTGTACCAGGGTGGAAACGTGTTCCACGCTGACGAACAATGATGCTACCCGCTAGAACTGATTCGCCACCAAAACGCTTAACACCTAGGCGTTTGCTTTCTGAATCGCGACCGTTACGAGTACTACCAGCTGCTTTTTTATGTGCCATTTCTAAGTACCTCTAATTAAGCGCTAATGCCAGTGATTTTAACTTCAGTGAACCATTGACGGTGGCCCATTTGCTTACGAGAATGCTTACGGCGTCTAAATTTAACAACCTTAATTTTCTCACCGCGACCATGTGAAACAACCTCTGCTGTTATCTTACCACCGTTTACGAACGGTACACCGATCTCGATCTTCTCACCATCAGCAACTAAAAGCACTGAATCAAATTCAACTGCCGCACCAGTTTCAACGTCTAATTTTTCAAGACGAATCGTTTGACCTTCAGTCACACGATGCTGTTTACCACCACTTTGGAAAACCGCGTACATAATTAACTCCGTCTGTGCACCCTCAAATCGGCGCAACTAAAATATTCTTCGATAGGGCGCGAAGTTTACGCTAACGCGAAATAACTAGCAAGCCTATTTTGTAATTAAAATGAATAAAAAGTAGCTGCTTTGAGAGCAATTCAATATTTTCTCTATTTTATATTAATTAAGCCTTTTGCCAAGCGCTTTTTAACTCTTTGCAAAAATAACCCTACTAATAAAATTACAACCTGCGTCGACCATTATTCAAACTCAAAAACCATCTTTCATCGTCTAGTAATTAAACACATTTGTGATTGAATTAAGCACTTATTAAGCACTTTAGGTAGGTTTTTTAAATCAATCGTCACAAAATATCGAGCTAGTGCGTTTTTTGTTGTACAATCTGCGCCGTTCACACATAAAAATTGGCTCGGAGATCAATGGATATAAAAGCTATCCAGGCGTTAATAGAAAGCGATATGAATGACGTCAATCAACTTATACATGCGCAAATGCGCTCAGAGGTGGCGTTAGTAAACCAACTTGGTTTATACATAGTTAATAGCGGCGGCAAACGCGTTCGCCCTATGTTGGCTATTTTAGCTGCCAAAGCGCTAGGTTATACTGGTAAAGACCACATTACACTTGCGACCATTGTTGAGTTTATTCACACCGCGACCTTATTACACGACGACGTTGTTGATGAGTCAAACTTACGCCGAGGCACCCCGACCGCTAACGCTGAATTTGGTAATGCTGCTAGCGTATTAGTTGGCGACTTTATATACACGCGCTCATTCCAGTTAATGGTTGGTTTAGGCAAAATGCAAATTATGCAAATACTCGCCGATGCTACCAATATCATTGCTGAAGGTGAAGTGCTGCAACTTATGAATTGCAACGATCCAGACACAACCGAAGCCAGCTACATGCAAGTTATTTACTCTAAAACGGCTAAGCTGTTTGAGGCTGCTACCGGGCTTGCTGCTATTATTACCAATAATGATGAAGCCACGCTCAATGCATTAAACTTATACGGTATGCACTTAGGTACGGCATTTCAACTTGTTGACGATGTGCTTGATTATAACGCCGATGCAGACCAGCTAGGTAAAAATATAGGCGATGATCTAGCCGAAGGTAAGCCTACCCTACCACTTATATATGCAATGCAACACGGTAATGCGCATCAAACACAGTTAATTCGTGATGCTATTGAGCACAGTAATGGTATGGAACATTTAGAAGAGATTTTATCTACGTTAAAACAAACCAATGCGCTTGAGTTTACAATGCAAAAAGCAGAGCTTGAAGCCGATAAAGCAATTGCTTGCTTAGATTTTTTACCAGAATCTGAATACAAGCACGCATTGGTAAGCTTAGCCCGTATAGCCGTTGACCGTGATCACTAGCCTTAACGAGCCTGTTATTTAACACTAATAGTAAATAACATTCGAGCAACAAAAAAGCCTGCAAATGCAGGCTTTTTTAATGCTCATTCTGGCTATTACGCCATGAAATCAACACCTTCTTTGATGTCTTTTTTCAGTGTCTCAAGCATATCGTTCTTCGCTTTTTCTTCAAATGCGCTTAGTTCGCCGTAAGAAAGAATTTCTTCAACGCCGTTTTTACCTAAACGTACTGGGTGTGCAAAATACTCTGCATCACCATCTTCAACAGCAACGTATGCGTAATCTACAACATCTTCACCTTGTAGGCCTTTAACTAAAGACATACAAAAACGTGCTGCAGCAGCACCCATTGATAATGTAGCTGAACCACCACCTGCTTTAGCATTTACTACTTCAGTACCTGCATTTTGGATACGTGGAGTAAGTGCAGCAACTTCGTCTTCAGTGAAAGTTACGCCTTCAACTTGAGAAAGTAGAGGAAGAATAGTTGTGCCAGAGTGACCACCAATTACTGGTACTTTAACTGTAGCAACGTCTACGCCTTTAAGTTCAGCAACAAATGCTTCTGAACGAATCACGTCAAGCGTAGTAATACCAAATACACGGCTTGCATCGTATGTGCCTGCTTTTTTGAACACTTCAGCAACAATCGGTACTGTGCCGTTTACTGGGTTAGTAATGATACCCACAAGTGCTTTAGGACAACTAGCTACAATGCCTTCAGCTAGTGTTTTGATGATACCGGCATTTACGTTAAATAAATCTGCACGATCCATACCTGGTTTACGTGGCATACCCGCTGGGATTAAAACAATATCAGCACCGTCAAGCGCTTTGTTTAAATCGTCTGCGCCAAAACCTGCTACTTTAACATCAGTTGGGATGTGTGATAGGTCAACAGCAACACCTGGTACAACTGGTGCAACATCGTAAAGTGATAATTCAGAACCAGCTGGTAAGCCTGTTTTTAATAGTAAAGACAATGCTTGACCGATACCGCCTGCAGCACCTAATACAGCAACTTTCATTGGAATTCTCCGTCATTTGAGGTAGGAAATACTTGTGGCCCTTAAGATAATGAAATTAGCGCCTAAAAACAAATTTATCGGACCTATTTTGCGATATTTTCGACCATAGTTGTAAACTTTGGTGGTTTATCGCATCAAACTGTCAAGTTGACTAAACAACTGCTGCATAATTATTCATTTTTGTGTACTATTTACAGCATAAATAACAATAATGAATAAAGACTATGCAACCTCAAGATAAACAAGAAGCATTGGTAAAAGCGTTTAAATCACTTTTAAAAGAAGAAAACTTTGGCTCTCAAGGCGAAATAGTTGATGCGCTTAAAGAGCAAGGCTTTGACAATATAAGCCAGAGTAAAGTGTCACGCATGTTAAGTAAGTTTGGTGCTGTGCGTACCCGCAACGCTAAACAAGAAATGGTTTACTGCCTACCCGCTGAAATGGGAGTGCCGACCGCTAAAAGCCCATTACGCCAGTTAGTCATTGATATTATGCATAATGAAATGATGATCATTATTCGCACCAGTCCAGGCGCTGCGCAGCTTATTGCCCGCTTACTTGACTCGTTAGGAAAGGCCGATGGTGTATTAGGTACTATTGCCGGAGACGATACTATATTTATTGCCCCAGCTAAAATTTCTGAAATAGACGTTACGCTTGAACGAGTACGTATTTTATTTGATACGGTTTAAATTTGCTTTAAAAACCCAACTGAGGGGGCAAAAAAAGCAGACCCCATATCGGCTTGAGTAAAATCAAGCCAATGGTCGTAACACTCCCCCTCTCCTAAACGGCTATTTAATACAGCCTCAAATGCAGTACCAGTACTTGCGCAGCTTATGCATAACATACCTTGCTCATAAACATCGCCATAAGGCATGCTTTGATTCAACAAAAGGGGTTGCCCCTCTTCATCTTTTAATTCGCTACGCGTGGCATGACTGGTATTTAATGCTGGGGTTATAAGCGTATTATCAAGTCGTGTACGGCCCATAATTTGCTCTTGCTCACTGAGCGATAAGTGCTGCCAAACAGTTAAGTCGTGTTTATAGCGCTGAACATGAATATAACTTCCCTGATCTTCAAAACAACCAGGTTTATTAATTAAAGCAGTTGAACGCTTTTTTCTTCCGTGTGGCATATCACCACCATAAATAAAACCATTAAAATCTCGGCCATCTAAAAAACGAAAGTTACGTATTTGCTCCACCAGCTCCACATCAGGTGCAAAAAGCTTTAAAACTTGCAATGCAAATAAGTGGTTTACGTCTTCTCTGTCTGAACGCACCTGCACAAACAAGTCGCACGGCTGAACACTCATTTGGTGATCTGCATGATTTATATTAGGAAAGCTTTGCAGCTCACTAGGAATATACTCAGGAAGAATATGAGGCCAATATTGGGCGCCAATGGCAACAACGCACGACAACATCGACTCTGAAAACTGATCATTAAACTCTTCTTCAATTGCGCTTACTTGTTTTAATTTAGCGCGCAATGATTCGTCTTGACCATCAAACACATTAAAAAATAAATGCAAACCATGCAGGTTTGCTTCAGCACAAATCCCAGATTGCGCTTGCGCCATTGTTATTCCTCAGTTTTACAGATATGTACACAGTGAATCACATTAACTATGATTCAAAAAAATTCACTGTGTGGGGTTTTATTTTTATTATAACCTGCTCATTGATTTCAAATGATTGGCCATATTGCGCTTCAACTTCAAGCGTTTGTTCGGCTATAACAACTTTATAAACATACGCAGAGCCAATAAAGCGACGACTTAATATTGTAGCCCGTTTACTGAGTTTGTCACTTTGACACTCTTGCAAAAGTTCAATTTGGTGAGGTCGCACATATAACTCACCACTACATGGATAGCAGCTCGTTTGCATATCTGACTCAACGGTGCCAAAAGGTGTTTTATATTCAGTAGCCGTTAATGCTTCTGCGGATAAGTATATGCCTTGACCTAGAAACTCTGCAACCACCTTTGACCTAGGAGCTGCAAAAAGCTGCTCTGGCGTACCTTGTTGGGCAATATTACCGCGGTCCATAATGGCAAGCGTGTCAGAAAAAGCAAAAGCTTCTTCTTTTGAATGGGTAACAAATACCGCTGATACTTGTTGCGCCTTAATAATACGGCGAATATCTGCAATTAATTCAAAACGAACTTGGGTATCTATATTTGAAAACGGCTCATCAAGAAGTAGTAAACTTGGTTTATAAGCCAACGCACGGGCAATTGCAACGCGTTGCTGCTGCCCACCAGAAAGCTGGTGAGGAAATCTATCTGCGCAACCAGACAAATGCACTAACTGAAGCATTTCATCCACACGCTGTTGTTTTTCGGATTGGCTCATTTTACCTAACCCAAACGCAATGTTATTTGCTACGCTTAGATGAGGAAACAACGCGTAATCTTGAAACATCATACCTATATTTCGGTGCTCTGGTGCAATAAATGTTGACCCATCACTTACCAGCTTGCCATCTATAAATACACTTCCGTGCTTGGCCTCAACTAAGCCTGCAATGGCTTTTAATGTGGTGGTTTTACCGCAGCCACTGGCACCAAGCAAGCATACAATCTCATCTTTACCCACGGTTAAGTCTAAGTTTTCGATCACCTTTGTACCGTTATAGTGATAGCTGACACCTTGCAAAATTAAACTACTCATTTAAGTGTGTTGCTCCATAGAACGATTAATAAAATACAAGGGGATAAATCCAACAATAACAATAGATAAAGCAGATATAGAAGCCAGCTCTAACTGCTCATCACTCACGTACTGAAAAACATGCGTTGCTAGACTTTCAAAGTTAAATGGTCTGAGTAATAACGCAGCAGGAAGTTCTTTCATGCATTCAATAAAAACGAGTAAGGCAGCTGTCAGTAAGCCTCTTCTTAATAAAGGTAGGTGCACTAAACGCAATGTTTGGCCTTGGCTTTTACCCATAGACTGGCTTGCCATATCAAGTGATGGACTAATACGCACAAAGCTCGACTCTATCGCTCCGTGAGCAATGGCATAAAACCGAACGACATAAGCAATCACAATAGTAAACACACTGCCTGTTAGTAACAAACCTATGTCTAAATTATAAGGCTCTAATACATTATTAATACTACTTTCTAACAGTGTTAGAGGTAATAAAACGGCAATTGCTAATACGGTGCCAGGCAGTGCATAGCCCGTACTCGCTAGTCGCCCAGGAACGAGAGGGTAAGACTGTGTTGCTATACGCTGATAAAAAACAACAAAAACACCTAATGCAATTGTTATTACGCTCACAACGCCTGCCACTTTTAGGCTTTGCCACGCATAATTAAAAAACTCAGCACTCCATGCTTTTTCAAAGTAGGTAATGGCGTAATTAAGTAATACTGCAATCGGGATCACAAAAGATACAAGTAAAACCGTGCCACAAAATGCCGTTGCTAACCAAGCCGACTTTCCCTTTAAAATATAAAGTGCTTCACTATTTACGCCCGATTGGCGTTCAAATACAGCTTGATTACGACGACTAAAGCGCTCTGCCATAAGCGCTAAAAAAAGTAGTAACAGCATGACACCTGATATTTTTGCAGCAGCAGTCAAGGAGTAATAACCAAACCATGTATCGTATACCGCGGTTGTGAGCGTGCTAACAGCAAAATAACTTACTGTTGCAAAATCGGCCATTGTTTCCATACTAATAAGCGCAAGGGCCGCAACAATAGAACCACGAGATAATACAAGACTCACTTTAAAAAAACTTTTAGTTGGGGAAAGTCCCATTAATTGACTTGCCTGTACCAATTTAAAAGACTGCTCTCTCAAAGCCGTTTTAAAAATTAAAAATAAGTATGGGTAAAGCACCAAGGCAATCATGACTATTGCGCCCGGCAGGGTACGTATATCAAAAAACCAATAGTCACTGGGAGATTGCCAGCCAAACCACTCCCTTAGAGTTATTTGCACGGGTCCTGCGTAATCAAGTAAATCAGTATACACGTAGGCAATAATGTAAGTAGGCATAGCAAGGGGCAGCATGAGCGCCCATTCAAAATGTTTTTTACCGGGAAAGTTACAATAAGCAGTTAGCCAACCAAGTGGCAACGCGATAACACTACTGAGTGCACACACACCCAATATAAGTAGTACAGTATTAGAAATGTAATCCCAAAGCACAGTGTCCCAAAGGTGAGTAAAAACCTCTGAGTTGCCTTGTAGCGATTCAAAAAGAAGGAAGAACAACGGGGCCGACAAAACTAAACCTGTCGACCACGCGAATAGCTGCCATTTAGACAGCTTAAATTTATAAGTCATTAAAGATCGAACTTCACCTCATCAATTAACTTAAGCGCTAACGGACGATATTTACTGATCTCATCAAGTGGCAAGCTATCTTCTTTAAAGCTGCCCCATGATGCAACCAAACTGGATAATTGCACACCAGGCTTAACTGGGTATTCCATATTAAGCGATGCATACATGTTTTGCGCTTTATTGTCGGTCATATACTCTATGAGTTTCAAGGCATTTTCAGGGTTTTTAGCATATTTAGTAATAACGGCCCCCGAAACATTAATATGTGAACCACGATTAATTTGATTAGGAAAATTAATGTGTACCGCCTCAGCCCATGTTTTTTGTTCTTCGTCTTGCAACATTTTACCTAAGTAGTAACTATTGCCTAACGCAAGATTACATAGCCCCTCTTTAACGGCTTTAACTTGAGCACGGTCATTGCCTTGTGGTTTACGTGCTAAATTAGCCTTGACGCCTTCAAGCCATGTTTTAGTTTGCGCTTCACCGTGATGCGCAATCATTGAAGCAACTAACCCTAGGTTATACGGATGTTTACCTGAACGAGTACAAATTTGCCCTTTATACTTTGGATCGGCTAGTTCTTCGTAAGTGAGCTTTGGTAATGCGCCCAAACGATCTTTCGACGAATATACATTTCGCACGCGTTTTGTTAGCGCGACCCATTGGCCATCTCCATCTCGAAAAGCAGAAGGTACGTTAGCATTTACATTAGTACTATTAATTGTTTGAGTTAAGTTTAAATCTTCCAATTGAATGAGTGCACTAAAATTAGAAGTAAGAACTAAATCAGCTTTACTATGTTTACCTTCGCGTTTTACACGCTCGATTAAGCCTTTTTTAGCAAACACAACATTTGTTTTGATACCGGTTTGTTTTGTAAAATCGTCTAAAATAGGTTGTATTAAAAAAGGTTGGCGAAAAGAGTAAATATTAACAACATCATTTGCAAAGGCTGGCGCCGATACGATAAACCCTAAAGCGATAGCGAGTGTTTTCTTCATTATTCCACCTAAATAGTAATTATTATCAATAATTCTACCGTGAACAGTTAAAAAGTGCACACCCTAAATACCCATAAATACTAAAAAAGCGTCCAAAACAGAAATACCCTGTAAGAGATATCTCACGGAAGTGGCAGCTTATAAGTAAAACGCCGATTAAATACCTAGCAAAAACAACATAAGCCATTGATATTTAATACCTATATAGTATTTAACAATAATAATACATAAACTATTTAGGGTTTTTGCCCTACTTTAGTTGGACCATTCACCTATAATTACCTCATCAACTAAGCAATGACGCTTAACGAGTAAAAGGACAGGGATCAATTACTCGCAAACCAGTGACTGGTTATGAAGGATAACACGGAGTTAGGACAGGCTCAGGATGAGTATCGCAACGGAGTGTTAATAAACGGACAGCATCAGGAAGATGCACACAGGAGTGCAACATTGGAGTGTTGCTTAACAGGAAGTTGAAGGAATATAAAGGACAGGCCTTAACAGGCAACACAATGGACTGATAACAACACGGAAGCACTAGGACGTGCAAATGAAGGATTTGGTAATAGGTTTTACCGCAACAGGACGTATAGGAATAAAGGAGATAAGCCCGGATTGGCTTATATTGCATAGAACTAAAAAGTAATATAGCAATAAACATGGAACAGTAAAAATTGGAGTTGATTAAGTTCAATTGCAGGATGCAGAAAATTAGAAGATTCCGCAAGCGCGCCTAGAGATAGAGCGCGCTTTTCTTTGACCTAAATTTAATACTACCACTCAATACAATCGGTATTAAAGAGACTCTGGTCTGCCTTTATTTCGTTTTCCCATAAGATACGCATCTCTAAACTTTATAAAGTGATCCTCAAGCTTTTTAGCTGCATCCATTTCACCCGCGAGTGCTAGCACTAAAATACCTACTTCAGCTGTGCCTAATTGATGCGCATGAGGCGCAACTCGTAAGCGATAATCTGATAACTTATCAGCTGTAATAGACAATACGGGCAAGTTATCTAAATATGGGCTTTTACGAATCATTTTTTTCGCTTCACGCCATGTACCATCTAAAAATATGAATAGCGGCTTTTTATTAGGCTCAATATTCACTTGCGTAATAGCTCGCCCCTCTTCTACATCCTCAGCAGGAAAAATAACCATTGGCTGATATTGCTCATCATTAATAAGCGCTATTAGCGCATCATCTGGATTAGTTCTATCCCATTTAAAAGCATGGTTATCGGGTATAATTTCGGCAATTAAACGCCCCGTATTTGAAGGTTTAAAACTTTCGTTATGGTACATCAATAAACACACTGCAGCATCGCACTGCGCTTTCTCTACGCCTTCACAAATACAGTAGTGCTTTGCAATTAAGCATTGCTCACAACGTGCTAACTTAGCGCCACGGGCATTAAATTCGCGACGAGATTCACTAATTTGCTGAGCGCGTAATAGCAGTACTGAATTATGAGAAGAGTGAGTCACAGTGATTAATTACCTTAAATTTGATCGGCGCATATTGTAGCTAAAAACGTGATGAATAGATATCAGCTATCAGCTATCAGCTATCAGCTATCAGCTATCAGCTATCAGCTATCAGCTATCAGCTATCAGCTATCAGCTCAAAATAAAATGGCATTTTATTAAAGCAAGTTTTGTTTATGTTTGGATTCACAGCTATAAAACAAAAAACCCAAGCCGAAGCTTGGGTTTTAAAAAAGCGTTGCTAGTTAAAAGAACTTACTTCTTCTTTTTAACTGCTTTTTTGTTTGGTAAATCAGTGATTGAACCTTCAAAAATTTCAGCTGCAAGGCCAATTGATTCGTTCAATGTTGGGTGAGCATGAATAGTAAGTGCTAAGTCTTCACCATCTGCACCCATTTCAATACCTAAACCGATTTCGCCAAGCATTTCGCCCGCGTTAATACCAATCATAGCACCACCTATTATACGGCCACTTTCTTTATCAAAGATAAGCTTAGTAGAACCCTCAGTACGAGAAGATGCAATTGCACGACCTGAAGCAGCCCACGGGAATACCGCAGTTTCAATGCTTAAACCTTGCTCTTTAGCTTCTTTCTCAGTAACACCTACCCATGCAATTTCTGGGTCAGTGTAGGCAATTGAAGGAATACATTTAGGGTCGAAGAAGTGCTTCTGACCAGAGATAACCTCTGCAGCAACATGACCTTCATGAACCGCTTTATGCGCAAGCATAGGCTGGCCAACTAAGTCACCAATTGCAAAAATATTGCTTACATTAGTACGTAACTGTTTATCAACGTTAATAAAACCACGCTCATCTACATTTACGCCTGCTTTTTCAGCATCAAGTAAATTACCGTTAGGCGTACGACCTACTGCAACAAGTACTTTGTCGTAACGTACTGGCTCAGCTGGTGCATTTTTACCTTCAAATGTAACGTATAAGCCATCGTCTTTCGCTTCAACAGCAACAACTTTAGTTGAAAGCATAACGTTAAACTTATCGCTTACGTATTTTTGGTAAATTTTGATAATATCTTTATCAGCTGCAGGAACTAATTGATCAGCAAATTCTACTACATCAATGACAGAACCTAATGCGCGGTAAACAGTTCCCATTTCAAGACCGATGATACCACCGCCTAAAACAAGTAGTTTTTCAGGAATATCTTTAAGCTCTAATGCGCCAGTTGAGTCAATTACACGGTCATCTTCTGGGATGAAAGGTAAATTAACTGGTTTTGAACCTGCGGCAATAATAGCATTGTCGAACGTGATAGTAGTTGTACCGTCAGCACCTTCAACAGCTAAAGTGTTGCTACCAGTAAATTTACCATAGCCTGGTACAACTTTAACTTTACGCATTTTAGCCATGCCGTCTAAGCCGCCCGTAAGCTGACCAACAACAGACTCTTTCCAAGAACGGATTTTGTCTAAGTCAATTTGCGGTGCACCAAAAGTAACACCATGAGATGACATTTCTGCAGCGTCATCAATTACTTTAGCTACGTGTAAAAGTGCTTTTGAAGGAATACAACCAACATTAAGACATACGCCGCCTAATGTTTCACGCGATTCTACTAATGTAACTTCTAAGCCCAAGTCAGCAGCACGGAAAGCCGCAGAGTAACCACCAGGACCACCGCCTAGTACAACAACTTGAGTTTTTAATTCGTTGCTCATGCTATTACCTTAATTGTTTGAACGGGACACTGCCCTAAAATTTAACTGCCATGTTTCTGCATGGGCAGAAAATCAGAGCAATTCACAAATAGTGCAAAGATTGTATCATTGCATATAGTAAAAATCCCAGCTAAAAACAACTGGCTGGGATTTGATTTTGTTCATATTGTAGCGATTACATCACTAATTGACGTATGTCGCTCATGTAGCTAGCAAGCGTTGCGGTAAAGCGTGCAGCTAGAGCACCGTCAATCACACGGTGATCGTATGACATAGACAACGGAACCATTAATTTAGGCTCAAAGTCTTTACCATTCCACTTAGGTTTCATTTCAGATTTAGATACACCTAAAATAGCAACCTCTGGTGCGTTAACAATTGGCGTAAATGCCGTACCACCAATACCGCCTAAACTTGAAATAGTAAAACAACCGCCTTGCATATCTGATGCAGTTAGCTTGCCTTCACGCGCTTTTTTAGACACTTCCATTAGCTCACGAGATAGCTCAATAATGCCTTTTTTGTCCACGTCTTTAAACACTGGAACAACTAAGCCATTAGGTGTATCTACCGCAACACCAATATTAATGTACTTTTTAAGAATCAAGCTTTCGCCATCTTCAGACAGCGACGAGTTAAACGTTGGGAACTCAGCAAGTACTTTAGCCGCAGCTTTCATCACAAACACTAGTGGTGTGATTTTAACGCCAAGCTTTTTCTTCTCGCTTAATACGTTTTGCTCTTTACGGAATACTTCAAGGCTTGTGATATCTGCTTCGTCAAACTGTGTAACATGCGGTATTTGTACCCAGTTACGGTGTAAGTTTTTACCCGATAGCTTTTGGATGCGAGACAGTTTTTTCTCTTCAATTTCACCAAATTTAGCAAAATCTACTTTTGGCCAAGGAATTAAGCCAAGCTCACTGCCACCAGCATTACCTGCTGATGCTGAAACTTGACCAGACTCAACTTGCTTCACTAAGCTTTTAACATAGTTTTGCACGTCTTCTTTAACCACACGGTTTTTACGACCCGTGCCTTTTACGTTCGCTAAGTTAATACCAAACTCACGTGCTAAACGACGAACAACGGGCGATGCATGAGCATACGCGCTATTGTTTTCAAAACTTTCGTTGCTAACTTTAGCGGCAGGTGCAGCCTGTGCTGGCGCAGACTCGGTTTTTGCAGGTGCCGCCGCTGGCTTTTGTTCAGCCGGTGCTGAAGCTTTTGCAGGTGCACTGCCTGCAACTTCAAATACAAAAATAAGTGAACCAGTTTTTACTTTATCGCCCGCTGCTACTTTAATTTCTTTAACTGTACCTGCAAATGGCGCTGGTACTTCCATAGCTGCTTTGTCGCCTTCAACGTTTAAGATAGATTGCTCTTCTTCAACGGTATCACCAACAGCAACCATGATTTCAGTTACTTCAACTTCGTCATCGCCAATATCAGGGACGTTTACTTCTTTTGTGCTTGGCTCGGCGCTTTGAGCAGTCTCTGCTGGCGCAGATTCTTGCTTAGATGCATCTGATGCAGATGCGCTCGAACCTGCAACTTCAAAAACAAATACTAATGAACCTGTTTTTACTGTATCGCCAGTAGCTACTTTAATCTCTTTTACAGTACCAGCAAACGGTGCTGGTACTTCCATAGCCGCTTTGTCGCCTTCAACGTTTAGGATAGATTGCTCTTCCTCAACGGTATCGCCAACAGCAACCATGATTTCAGTTACCTCAACTTCGTCATCACCAATATCTGGTACGGTTACTTCTTTAGTTGAAGAACCTGAAGCGTGAGCTGGTGCCGCCGATTCAGCGGGTGCTTCAGGTGCTGAATCAGCACCTGCACTTTCGCCTTCAAATATAAATACTAAAGAGCCCGTTGTTACTGTATCGCCAACATTTACTTTAATTTCTTTTACAGTACCCGCTTGCGCAGCAGGTACTTCCATTGAGGCTTTGTCGCCTTCAACTGTCAGTAAAGATTGGTCAACATCTACTTTGTCACCAACGCTTACTAAGATTTCGGTTACTTCTACGTCATCGCCACCGATATCTGGAACATTAATTTCAATACTCATTACAAACCTCTTATGCGTACAGTGGGTTTAGTTTATTTGTGTCGATGTCGAATTTCTTAAGCGCGTCAACAACAACAGACTTTTCAACTTCACCGCGTTTAGCAAGTTCAGATAACGTAGCAACAACAACGTAGCTTGCGTTAACTTCAAAATGACGACGTAAGTTTTCACGGCTATCAGAACGACCGTAACCATCTGTACCTAACACTTTATAATTGTTGCTAGGAATAAATGAACGCGCTTGTTCTGCGTAGTTTTTCATGTAATCGGTAGCGGCAACAGTTACTGAGTCGTTTAATACACTCGTGATGTAAGCTGTTTTTTGCTCGCTTTCTGGGTTAAGCATGTTGAAACGCTCAACATCTTGACCATCACGCGTAAGCTCATTAAATGACGTTACAGAGTAAACGTCTGATGCAATGCCGTAATCATCACTTAAAATTGCAGCCGCTTTACGCACTTCAGTCATGATAGTACCTGAGCTTAATAACTGTACGTTGGCTTTTTTGCCTTCGTAGCTTTCAAGCTTATAAATACCTTTACGAATACCTTCTTCAGCGCCTTCTGGCATAGCTGGCTGATGATAGTTTTCGTTCATTAGCGTTAGGTAGTAGTAAATATTTTCTTGGTCGTCACCGTACATACGACGAATACCATCTTGTACAATTACAGCAACTTCAAATGCGTAAGTCGGGTCGTAAGAAATACAGTTAGGAACCGTGTTTGCAAGAATATGGCTGTGGCCATCTTCATGCTGTAGACCTTCACCATTTAGCGTAGTACGACCAGCCGTAGCACCTAATAAGAAACCACGTGCTTGCTGGTCTCCCGCCATCCATGCCATGTCGCCAACACGTTGGAAACCAAACATAGAGTAGTAAATGTAGAATGGGATCATTGGTAAATCATTCGTGCTGTATGATGTTGCAGCAGCAACCCATGACGACATTGCACCTAACTCATTAATACCCTCTTGAAGTACTTGCCCTGATGTAGCTTCTTTATAATAAGAAACAATATCACGGTCTTGAGGTGTGTAGTTTTGGCCATGTGGGTTGTAAATACCGATTTGACGGAATAAACCTTCCATACCAAAGGTACGTGCTTCATCGGCAATAATTGGTACAATGTTTTTACCAATGCCTTTGTCTTTTAATAAAATATTAAGTGCACGAACAAAGCCCATTGTGGTTGAAATATCACGTTTTTGCTCTTCAAGTAGTGGTTTAAATGCTGCTACTTCTGGCAACTGTAATTTTTCAGAAAACTTAGCTATGCGAGTTGGTGTATAACCTTCTAAGTCTTTACGACGAGCGTGTAAGTATTTGTACTCTTCAGAGCTTTCATCAAGCTCTAAGTAAGGTAAGTCTTTAATTGCTTCTTCAGAGACTAAGTCTTGTAGGCCTAAACGGTCACGTAAGTGTTCAACATGGCTCATGTCCATTTTTTTCACTTGGTGCGCAATGTTTTTACCTTCAGCAGCTTCACCCATGCCGTAACCTTTTACAGTTTTAGCAAGTATCACAGTCGGACGGTCGTTAGTTTGCTCGGCCTTTTTAAATGCAGCATAAAGTTTTGATGGCTCATGACCACCACGCTTAAGTGCAAAAATTTCGTCATCCGTCATATCAGCAACAAGGGCTGCTGTTTCTGGGTAACGACCAAAGAAATGCTCACGAACGTACGCGCCATCTTTTGCTTTATATGTTTGGTAATCACCGTCAATTGTTTCGTTCATCAATTGTAGTAATTTACCTGTTGTATCTTTAGCTAGCAGAATATCCCAACCGCTTCCCCATACAACTTTAATTACGTTCCAACCAGCGCCTTTAAATAGGCCTTCTAGTTCTTGAATAATTTTGCCATTACCCATTACTGGGCCATCTAGACGCTGTAAGTTACAGTTAATTAAGTAACATAGGTTGTCTAGCTTTTCACGTGCAGCAAAAGAGATTGCGCCGCGTGATTCTGGCTCATCCATTTCACCATCACCTAAAAACGCGTATACACGTTGGTTTTTAGTGTCTTTTAAACCGCGGCCGTCTAGGTATTTTAAGAAACGCGCTTGGTAAATAGATGCAATTGGGCCTAAACCCATTGATACTGTAGGGAACTGCCAAAATTCAGGCATTAATTTAGGGTGTGGGTACGACGGTAAACCTTTGCCATCTACTTCTTGGCGGAAGTTGTCTAGTTGAGCTGCGCTTAAACGGCCTTCAACAAATGCACGCGCGTAAATACCCGGAGAAATATGACCTTGGTAATAAACTAAGTCACCACCGTCCACCTCGTTTGGCGCTTTAAAAAAGTGGTTAAAACACACTTCATAAAATGCTGCTGACGATTGGTAAGACGCCATATGGCCGCCTAAGTCGAGATCTTTTTTAGATGCACGCAGAACGATCATAATCGCGTTCCAACGAATAATTGAACGAATACGGCGTTCAAGGTTCACATCACCTGGGTAAGCAGGTTCTTGATCTACAGGAATAGTATTAACGTAGTTCGTGGTAATACCCGTTGGCATATCAACGCCGTCTAAGCGGGCTTGCTCTAATACTTGCTCAAGTAAGTACTGAGCTCGTTCAAGACCTTCTTCGCGCACAACTGATTCAAGAGCTTGTAACCACTCTTGTGTTTCTAGCGCGTCTACGTCAATTTTATTGACTTCAGACATATGGAGGTTTCCTTATGTTTAAAATACGAATGTTGTTAATTTAATACAACTGATACTTAAGTTAGTGTGTTCAAGTAATAGAGTATTAGCTTAATTTTGTTTTGTGCGTCTTAAACTACGTTCAATTCGCGAATATTCTTTGCCCGCTTCAAGTAATGCTTCTTCAATAAACGCTAAATGCGCATTACTTGCTAAACGAGCTTGTTCTGGATTGCCGTCAATAACCGCATCCATTAACAAACGTCTGTGCTCGGCTAACTGACTGCTAATATCAGGTTTCTCTAATAAAACCGTTAAATTTTGCAATACGTTTTGCTCAAGCAACGCCTGCATACCTCTCACCAAGTGCAATAACACAACATTATGTGAGGCCTCAGCCACACTAAAATGAAAGGCATTAATTGCTTTTGCTTTTTGCTGTAGGTCATCATGCGAAAGCGCAATTTTATCAAAGCTTTGTTTTACTTTAGTAAAATCGTTACTTGTACCTCGCAGTGCTGCGTAGTAAGCAGCAATACCTTCTAAAGCATGACGAAATTCGAGCAAATCAAATTGTGACTCAGGGTGTTTACTTATCAGTTCAAACAACGGATCAGTTAACCCTTCTTCCAGCTGATTTTTTACAAACGTACCACCGCCTTGTCGACGCGTAACTAGCCCTTTTGCTTCTAACTTTTGAATGGCCTCGCGCAGCGAAGGACGAGACACTTCAAACTGTTTTGCTAGTTCACGCTCTGGAGGCAGCTTTTCTCCTGGTGCTAACGATCCCTCAAGAATCATATTCTCAAGTTGTTGTAAAATAACATCAGATAGTTTTGCTGCTTTAATCTTTAAAGACATGAATCAACGTCCGCGTTGTATAAATACCAAGCCCTAAAACTGGGGCTCAAAGTTATAAGATTTACCCAAAAGGTAAATTGGTCATACCAAGAATTTGCAATACGTTATCAAAAACCCATATAGCTGTCAATTTACAGGTTACTTGTACGGGGATATTAGCGTAACGCATTTTTAACGAAGATCAAACAATACACAATATAGCTTAGTTTTGAGAGGCTAGTAAGCTGGCCATTCAAATGGTCTGACCAGATAAATTTAGAGTTTTAACTCTATTTTAAGGAAGGTTCTAATCGCTACGTTTTAAGCGTTTTAAATAGGAAAGGAAGCCAAAACCAAAGCACTTTAGCGTAAATAAGTGCTTTGCCTTTAAATTGGCTTCAAAAAATAAGGTGTTAAGACAAACCGCCAAACAAAGTAAGTAATGCAATTAAAACTAAATAAAATAGTACATTACGCTTAACTAACTTAATCATACACGTTGCCTCGTAAGTGCAACCATAATAACGCTTTTCTACTTGCTCTGCTGCAAGCGCAGTATAAGTGACGACCTTTCGGTTAGGGCTTGAAAAATCAAGCGCGTAATGTAACCAGCAGCTCGTTCCTTTATTAAAGTTACCAATTACTAAGTAACCAAAACTTGCTATACGTGCCGGTAACCAATCTAACCAAAACAGTAATTTATGTATTAGCTTAAAATGTTTAGCAAATATCACTTTGTGGTTGTCTCGCACTAAATCGGCAAAGGTACGTACAAGGGCATATAAAACAGCCCCCGGCGCACCTAAAACCACAAACCAAAAAATAACGGCACAGTAAAATCTAAAATTTACCCAAGCAAGTGTTTGCCCAAAGGTTTCACCGCCTTTTTGATCTTCAGTACGTTTTTGCCCCATTTGCAATGCATATAAAGACGCCGCAGTACCATCATCGCGTGTAAGTGCGTTTAAATATGCTTTATATAAAGCACGTTGCTTTGCACAGCCAAAACAAACAAGTAAAACAGCAATATTAATGGCCAACTCCCACAAAACAAATTCCGACAAATTGTAAATACATGCCATAGCAACTACAGGTAAAAATAGCCAAATTAAAAAACCCATTGCCGAACTAAATAAACCGTTACTGGCAAGTAAGCGGTTGGAGCGTTTTAAATAGCCATTAGCGTAATAGCTTATTTGCCAATAGTTAGCTCGCGCCCCTAAACGCTCTAAAATTAACGCTAAAATAATAGAAACTAAAATCATGATAGTGACTCTCTCAACTTGGTTGCTCAAGCATATTTAAAAATAATGGCCAGTTAAAACTACTGCCGGGGTCTGTTTTGCGACCGGGTGCAATATCGCAGTGCCCCACAATACGCGAAGAGGTAATTTTGGGATAGCGCTGCATTATAGATTTACTTAAATTACATAACGAGGCGTACTGAGCGCGAGTATAAGCAGCTGTATCGGTGCCTTCAAGCTCAATACCAATACTGTAATTATTGCACGCAGTTTGTCCTTCATATTCAGATACGCCGGCATGCCAAGCACGCTTGTTAAATGGCACGTATTGAATCACCTCACCAGTGCGTTTAATAAAGCAATGCGCTGATACACGCAGCCCTTTTAAATCACTAAAACTTGTATGGGCATTGCAATCAATGCACCCCATAAATAAATCATCCACAAAGGGGGTACCAAACTGCCCTGCGGGGAGTGAAATATTATGAATGACCAACAAGGTAATATCTGTGTGTTCTGGGCGCTCATCATAGTGCGTGCATGCGCGCTGTTGCGCCGTTAACAACACTCCATTTAAATCTATTGCCATCACATTTATACCAAACTATTCATAACCTTGATGCTAAAGGATTTATAAAAATAATGATAGTAACCAAGCCTCATCTAGGTAGGTAGGGAATTATAAGCTGCTTATATTTTAATATTAAAGCTCTCTGCTATGCTCTAATAATTAAAAGCGCTTCTATTCATTATTTAAACATAGTAAAATTTTCTTTAATTTATTAATGCTTATGAGCTTTTAGCCATGTCTATTTCGCACACTTTACTTAGTCAACTTGTTACCCTTGCGCTCGACGAAGACTTAAACTACCAAACCGCAGCCGATGGAGATATTACCGCTCAGCTTATCCCACAAAACGAGCAAGCAAGTGCCAAAGTGATAACCCGTGAAGACTGCATATTTTGTGGAAAAGACATCATTATTGAAGTGTTCAAGCAAGTAGACCCAACAGTGCAGTTATCAGTACTGGTAAACGATGGCGACGTTGTCACTGCCAACAGCACATTATTTACAGCAAAAGGGTCCGCCCGCGCAATTTTAACCGCAGAGCGCACCGCACTTAACTTTGTACAAACGCTTTCTGGCACAGCAACAACCACAGCGCATTATGTAAAAGAGCTTAGTGGTACAACTACACAATTACTCGATACCCGCAAAACGATTCCAGGGCTAAGAGCCTTACAAAAATATGCAGTAAAATGCGGCGGTGGCGCAAACCACCGTATTGGGTTGTTTGATGCGTTTTTAATAAAAGAAAACCACATAGCAGCCTGCGGAGGTATTGAAAAAGCCGTTGCTCAGGCAAAACTAAACCACCCAAGCAAACCGGTTGAAGTTGAGGTTGAATCGCTGCAAGAGCTAAAACAAGCCATAGACGCTGGCGCCGATATAATCATGCTTGATAACTTTAGCGTTGAACAAATTAAGCAAGCCGTAATCTTAACTAACAAGCGCGCTAAATTAGAAGTGTCTGGCAATATGACGCTAGAAACACTTAAAACGTATTCACAAGCGGGTGTAGACTTTATATCTAGCGGCGCATTAACAAAAAACTTACAATCAATCGATTTATCGATGCGTTTTGAATGATGCATAGCCAAAGTAATAATTTAGTTCTACATTTAATAAATGCTAAAGCGTTGACAAGTTAAAACAAAAGTAATTTAATAGTTAAAAATAACTAATTGTAACAATTTGTTAAATTAATTAGCTGTTTTAGGAAAAGTAGCGTGCTAACAACTAAAATAAAATGATACACTTGTACTGTTTTATTATAAAAGCTCATCATAAATAATTAGATGCTTGATTTTTAGTTAATCCTAACAAGCAATCCAAGTTACTTATGACTACACTTTTTATTAGCTGCTGGTAGCAATTATTTGTATCCAGCCTATAAGCAGCCAGTTAAGTATAAAACATAGTGAATTCACGCCTAGCTTTTGTGTTTCAAACTCTAAAGCTATAGTGTAAATATAGCGCTAACCCCACAACAAAATGTGAATAGCGCAAAAGTTTATTTTAAGCAAAGCTGTAAAGTAAATCAGTTAAATTAAGTTCGGTATTTTGCCAATTAAGTGATTTAACTTACACAATCTATCCTTTAGGAGAGGAAACATGAAAACAATGACTCAAAAACAACAGGGTTTCACCCTAATTGAATTAATGATTGTAGTAGCAATCATCGGTATTCTTGCTGCGGTAGCACTGCCTGCATATTCTAGCTATCAGGCTACTTCAAAACTGACAGCTGGCCTAGCAGAAATTTCAGCTGGACGTACTGGCTTTGAAATAGAAAAGAATAACGGTGAAGCTGGCGCTCCAGCAGTTGCTGATATTGGCCTATCTGCGGCAACAGAAAATTGTGCAATAACAACAACAGCTACGAGCATTGTATGTACTATCGATAATGCTCCAACACAAGTTTCAACGGCAGTTTTGACATGGACTAGAAGCGCCGCTGGTACTTGGTCATGTGCAACTTCAGGCTTAACTGGTGACGCTACAGAGCTAGCTCCAAAAAGCTGTCCTCATTCTTAATTGATTTATGACTAGATAAAAGCGCCTGAGTGGCGCTTTTTTAATAATCATAATAAACCTATGGCTAAATCTAATTCAATAAAGTTACTTATAGTTAGTTTATTTTTCTTAAGCACTTTAGCACCATTAATTCCAACAACTTCTTACGATTACCATAATCATCAACGTATATTCCAAATAGCTTTTCTACTCAGCTTCTGCGTTCTAATGCTCATAGTTTTATTACATAAAAAAAAACCTACCTTCGCAGTTTTACTTGATAAAAAAAGTGCAATGTTTTTGTTAGTTTTTTCTCTTTGCGGTTTCTTATCATCTCTAGCTAGTCAGGAAAAAAGCTTTAGCTCTTTTTACATGCTTCACATCAGCCTACTTATTGGCGCTATGTATTATATAAGTACCGTAAACGACAGAAAATCAGTGTTATTTATTATTTATACCTTACTGATAGCCCACACGAGCTTAATTTTAATTTGCCTGCTAAACATAGTTTTTACACTAGCAGAGCAGCAACCTTTGAATCCCTATATAATCTACTCTGGCTTTATTAACATTCGCTTCTTTAATCAGGTACAGGTTTTTATTCTTCCCTTTTTAATATTACTGCTAAAATTTAAAAGTATTCAACGCATCGTATTCATTGTTTTATTTTTAAATCTATTACTAATTTTTATTGGTCAAGCTCGAGGTGCCTTGCTCTCATTTTTTATTTTTTCAGTATTTGCTCTCACATTAAAAACAACCCTAAAAAAGCAAATTTTAACCGGGCTAGTTTGCCTTGCACTTAGCTGTATCACTTTTTATATTCTAGATTCACTTAATAAAGGTGGTGCGGATATACTTCGCACATCTTCTTCAGGCCGTGTTGATTTATGGTTAAATACACTTTCAAACTTATCATGGAAACATTTTTTGATTGGTAGTGGCCCTGGTGTATTTGAAATGTCTCTCGGGAGTTCAGCACCATTTAGTCATCCCCACAACTCATTGATAGAAGTTTTAAATGAGTGGGGAGGAGTAGCACTAATTTGTATTTTAATCGTAATTTTTAATACATTGAGAAAATCTATAATACATCTAAAAAATCATAAAAAAGATATAATTACGGAGAGTATTTTTTACTCTTTTGCTATAGGTATTACGTATTCGCTATTCTCTGGTGTACATGTGATGCCAGTTTCTCAAACCTTGTTGTTTATAATGTGGGGCTTACTTATTGGCAGGCTTTATAGAAACAAGTGCAAACATATTCCTATAAATATATATGCTAGGCTATTTTTGGCGTGTGTATTCGTCCTTGCTTGGTTTTTATATTTACAAAAAGCAATAGAAATTTATAATAATATCGATCCTGATAATGGCTATATTTACGGACCAAGGTTTTGGTCCATTGGTCAACGTGCCTGATAAACAGTATATTTCTACCAAGAATCATTCGTTTAAGTTATGCTAGGTACAGAATTCTTTAATAATATTAATTCAGCTGGATCATCTCATGGCAAAAAAACAACAAGATAAAGGCCTCGATACTTTTCAGTGGGTCGGTGTAAGTGCCCGAGGGAAGAAACTTGAAGGAGAGCTCACAGGTAATAGCATTGCACTTGTTAAAGCTCAGCTAAGAAAGCAAGGCATTACACCTTCAAAAGTAAAGCGTAAACCAAAACCTTTATTTGGCATTCAAAGTGTTCAAAAAATCACCCCTAAAGATATAGCGCTTGTTACACGCCAAATCGCCACCATGCTTATGGCGGGTGTACCTCTTATACAAGCCATTGAAATGATAGGCACGGGCTCAACTAATAAAAGTGTGGGTAAACTAATGGAAACCATTGGCGATGAAGTAAAGGCAGGTCAGCCTTTATCGCAAGCGCTAAGAAAACACCCTCGTTATTTTGATGACTTATATTGCGATTTAGTCGCATCGGGCGAGCAATCAGGTGCACTTGATAAAATTTTTGATCGTGTTGCATTGTACAAAGAAAAATCTGAAGCGCTTAAATCAAAAATAAAAAAAGCAATGTTTTACCCTATATCTGTATTAGTGATAGCAGGTATTGTAACTTCTATTTTGCTAATTTTCGTAGTGCCACAATTTCAGGATATATTCTCAGGCTTTGGCGCTGAGCTCCCAGCATTTACTTTATTTGTAATCGGGATATCTGAGTTTATGCAAGCGTATTGGTGGATGATTTTAATTGCAATTGTTGGCTTTGGTTATGCGTTTAAAGAAGCCAAACTCAGAAGCTTAAAACTCAGAGATGCAACAGATAGAGCCATTTTAAAGCTCCCTGTCATTGGCATGATTTTAAATAAAGCAGCTGTTGCACGCTATGCTAGAACACTTTCCACCACTTTTGCAGCCGGTGTACCACTTGTTGATGCGCTTGACTCTGCTGCAGGTGCCTCTGGTAACGCAGTGTACCGTTATGCCATTTTAGATATAAAAGCTGAGGTAAGCTCAGGTAACCAAATGAACTGGGCCATGCGAAATTCTAAAATATTCCCTGATATGGTAATTCAAATGGTTGCCATTGGTGAAGAGTCTGGCTCGTTAGATGGCATGCTGGCAAAAGTAGCGACTATTTACGAGCAAGAGGTTGACGATGCCGTTGATGGCCTTTCAAGCCTGTTAGAACCTCTTATTATGGCCGTACTTGGTGTGCTCGTAGGCGGCTTAATTGTTGCCATGTACTTACCTATTTTCCAATTAGGTTCTGTCATTTAATTAATAAAAAATTTTACAGAAATTAAAGAGCGTCTTATTTTTATGGTTGGCGATTTAGTCTTCTCATTTGCTTTCTTTAACTTCTCTTTGTGATAATTATTTCACTTAATTTTTAGACTTTTTTTAGAATAGTTTCAGGTATATATGCAAAGTATTATTGAAGTAATGCAAAGCCAACTGTGGTTTTATTTAACCACCGTTGGCTTAGTTAGTTTATGTGTGGGTAGTTTTTTAAATGTAGTTATCTACCGTTTGCCGCTTATGATGCAGCGAGAGTGGCAAAGCGAGTGTCGGCTACTATTAGATGACGAGCTCAATACCAATCAAGCTAAACCAAAAAACACCAGCGAGCATTTTAATCTTGTAAAACCAAATTCCACCTGCCCAAAATGCAAAACGGCCATTAATCCTTGGCAAAATATTCCTATCATTAGCTGGTTAATACTTAAAGGTAAATGCGCAAGTTGTAGTAACCCTATCTCTATTCGATACCCTGCTATTGAGGCCATTACCGCTCTATTAAGTTTAGTGGTTGCTTATACCTTTGGCGCAACAGAACAAGCATTATTATACATAGTGATCACGTGGGCACTTGTGGCACTGACCTTTATTGATATAGACCACATGTTACTGCCTGACCAGCTCACTTTACCGCTTGTTTGGCTGGCACTGATTGCCGCTGTTGCCGGAATTACAATTACGCCAAGTGATGCAATTATGGGTGCCGCTTTTGGTTATTTAAGCCTATGGAGTGTTTTTTGGTTATTTAAATTGCTAACAGGCAAAGAAGGCATGGGCTATGGCGACTTTAAACTGTTAGCGTTATTTGGTGCTCTGCTAGGCTGGCAATCGTTACTCACTATAATACTGCTTTCAAGTGTTGTTGGCGCCATTATCGGTATCGCTTTATTAAGTATTCAGGGTAAAGATAAAGCAACCCCTATTCCATTTGGGCCCTACCTAGCAATTGCTGGTTGGATCACGTTACTGTGGGGTAACCAATTGCAAAGCGCGTATTTTAACTTAATTGGTTACTAATTTGAGTACGCACTAAAATGAGCAAATCTGATATTAAAACATCACCTTGGGTTCTTGGCTTAACAGGCGGTATTGGCTGTGGCAAAACGGCTGTAAGTAATATGTTTGAGCAGCTTGGCATTACAATAGTTGACGCCGACATTATTGCGCGCCAAGTCGTAAAGCCTAAAAGCGATGGTTTAAATGCCATTGTAAGAAAATTTGGGCAAAGTATTTTATTACGCGATGGCACACTAAACAGAAGCGCTTTACGTGAGCGTATTTTTACTAATACTGCCGACAAAGAGTGGCTAAATAATTTATTGCATCCACTCATTAGAAACAAAATACATAACGACCTTAGTGCCGCAAAAAGCCCATATGTAGTACTTGTAGCACCACTTTTGTTTGAAAACGGCCTAGATAAATTGTGTAATCGAACGCTACTGATTGATATACCTCAAAATGTACAAATAGAGCGCACGGCTTCGCGTGATAATGTAAGTGTTGAGCAAGTAAAAGCAATTATTGCAGCGCAAATGTCACGCGAAAACAAACAAAAAAAAGCCGATGATATTTTAAATAACGACCGCGCACTTACCGACGTTAACCACGACTTATTAACGCTACATAAACGTTATCTGCACAAGGCACAAATGCAAGCAACTTAAATTGTAAAACCGAGTCAAAACAAACTAATCTTCTATATTAATTAATAAATTTAGCCTAGATTGTGAAGAGTAATGTAATCCCCTTCTTTTTTCTGATAAATTACTCTCTCTGAAGGATTAAAAAGGTGCGCAATGAATATTAACTCACCGTTATTAAGAAAGTTTCTTACGCTTGGGCGTATTGATGCCGATACGGTAAAAGCAAAGCAGCAAGAGTTTGCCTCAACCGCTGAACTGATTTCTAAATGTGGAAAAATAGACAGTAAAGAGTTAGCAGAGCAATGTATTGATTTGTTTCGTGTTCCCTATTTTGATTTAAAAGACTTTGATCCTGCGTCTATTCCTGCCGATCTTGTAAAAGAAAAACTGATCCGCAAACACCATATTTTACCGTTGGTACAAAAAGGCCGAAAAGTGTATGTGGCAGCCTCTGATCCAACCGATTACGGCGCGTTCGAAAACTTTGAATTTAGTACCGGCCTTTCATGCGAAATAGTCGTCGTTGATTACATTCAGCTCGATAATAAAATTGAGCAATTGCTAGATGCAACCGGCAGCCTAGATTTGAGCGATGATGAGTTTAAAGAATTTGCCGACCTAGACACTGAAAGCCAAAAAGAATCAGCACCGCAAGATGACGACAAAGACGATGCCCCAATTATTGTGTACATTAATAAAATTTTAATGGACGCGATAAAAAAAGGCGCATCGGATCTACATTTTGAACCTTACGAGCATAAGTACCGAATTCGTTTTCGTATTGATGGCATCTTGCACGAAGTGGCAAGTCCACCTAATACATTAGCAACCAAGCTTTCTGCTCGTATTAAAGTAATGTCGCGACTTGATATTGCCGAAAAGCGTAAACCACAAGATGGCCGAATTAAATTAAAAATTACTGAGCGAAAAAGTATCGATTTTCGTGTCAGTACTATGCCCACGCTGTGGGGCGAAAAAATAGTAATGCGTATTCTTGATTCATCAAGCGCTATGCTAGGTATCGATGTACTTGGTTACGAAGAAGAGCAGAAAAAGTTATACATGGATGCGCTTGGTCAACCACAAGGCATGATACTCGTTACAGGTCCTACCGGGTCAGGTAAAACGGTATCGCTTTATACGGGTTTAAACATATTAAACCAACCTGAGCGAAACATTAGTACCGCAGAGGATCCGGTTGAGATAAACCTTGAAGGGATAAACCAAGTACAAATTAACCCTAAAGCCGACATGACCTTTGCTAATGCATTGCGTGCGTTTTTACGTCAAGATCCCGATGTAGTTATGGTAGGTGAAATACGTGACCTTGAAACCGCAGAAATTTCAATAAAAGCGGCGCAAACAGGTCACTTGGTTTTATCTACGTTGCATACAAATTCAGCGCCAGAAACCATTACCCGACTATTAAATATGGGCGTACCCGCCTATAACGTAGCCAGCTCAATTAGTTTAATTATTGCACAGCGATTAGCACGTCGTTTATGCCCAAAATGTAAAACGGCTGAACAATTGCCAAGCGAGGAGCTCTCTCGCCAAGGATTTAGCACAGCGCAAATTGAAGATATGACTCTATATGCACCTAAAGGGTGTGATGGCTGTACCGATGGTTACAAAGGTCGTGTAGGTATTTACGAAGTTATGCAAATCACACCAGAAATTGCACAAATAATCATGCGCGGTGGTAACTCACTAGAAATCGCTGAGGTATCATTAAAAGCCGGTTTTAATAATTTACGCCTATCGGGTTTACGTAAAGCCGCTGATGGTTTAACGTCACTTGCTGAAATAAACCGCGTAACTAATATGTAAAACTATTTAGCGCTTTGCTTACTTTAAATCCAGCAAGCGCTAATGAGTAACCTGTTGAGAGTAAAACATGCCTACTGTTGTAAATTGTCCAACCTGTAAAACAAATGTTGAGTGGTCTGAGCAAAGTCCTCACCGCCCATTTTGTTCTAAGCGTTGCCAACTCATTGATTTGGGTGAGTGGTCGTTTGAAAATAATAAAATTTCAGCGCCAATCACATCGGCTGATCAAATAAACCAAGACATGATTGAAGACATAGAAGCCATGATGGCTAAAAACGAAGACGACTTTTTTAAGTAATGTCATCTAGTTTTATATAAACAAAAGCCAGCTATATGCTGGCTTTTTAGTACTCACTTAAAAGTTAACCACAGGGTTAGTTAGCTTTTTTGCTTACGCTGCTTTTTACTTTTACGCTTTTGAATTTTAGCAAACTTTTCTTTTTGCTCTGCGTTAAGCAACTGCATTACTTGATGCTGCGTTTTTAGCTTAATTAAGGCAAACTCTTCACCTTTACTTTGGCGCTCACTTAAAAGCTCTTTTGCTGCATTTTCGTCAAATGTTGCTGCTGATAGTAGTACGTCCATTTTTGCTTTGTGCGCTTCACGCATTGCTTTACGTGCTTCTTTATCGTCGCCTCGTAAGGCTTTCATTTGCGCTTTTTGTGCGTCAAAAATAGCTTTTAGCTTAGTTTGCTGATCTTGCGTTAAATCAAGTTTTTCGGCGCCGCGTTCAGAAAGCAAAAAACGCGCTGAAGAATGCCCTTGTCTATCATGCATACCGCCTTTAGCTAGTACGCTACCTGCACCAAGTGTAGCTGTTGCTAAGCCACAAATAAGTACTAATTTTGAAAGTGTATTTACTTTAGTCATAATCATCACCTTAACTGTTGGGTTGGTTGTGGTTGGCTGTCGTGTAATTGCCTAGCCAGTGAGTTAACTATAACTAACTCAACGCAAAGTAACGCAAAGCAGTGTAAAGGTTGTGTAAAGATTCACTTTTGAGCAATTAAGGGCGTAAAATAAAGAAATGAAATATTGCCTAAGGGTTTGTAAATGAAACTATTAATGATTGACGACGATACGGGTCTTTGTGAGTTACTCAGCGAATACCTTTCAAGCCAAGGGTTTGAAATACAAAGCGTACACGACGGCGAACAAGGCCTAAAGTTAGCACAGGCAAACGACTACGCATTAATATTGCTTGATGTCATGCTACCTACGCTAGATGGCTTTGAAGTTCTAAAACAACTTAGGCAAACCAAACTCACCCCAGTTATTATGCTTACAGCTAAAGGTGAAGACTTTGATCGTATTTTTGGATTAGAGCTCGGTGCGGATGATTACATACCAAAACCATTTAATCATAGAGAGCTACTTGCCCGCGTAAAAGCGATTACACGTCGTATAGAGCATATAAACAGCTTAAATATCAACACAACTAATAAGCTGCTTGTAAATGGTGTAACTATTAACCTTGCAGCACGAGAAGCCTCTATTGATGAGAATACTCTCACGCTGACCGGCACAGAGTACGAAATACTGGCACTTTTGTGTAAAAACGCCAGCCAAGTTGTTAGTAAAGAGCAAATTAGTGAAGAAGTGCTAGGCAGGCGTTTAGCATCGTTCGACCGCTCTATTGATATGCATGTAAGTAATATCCGAAAAAAAATAGCAGAGCACATTAAAACAGAACGAATTAAAACAATGCGAGGCAGCGGTTATGTTTTCATCCAAGGCGAGTAAATCAGGCGCTTTATCTTGGCTTAAGCACCCTCGGCATTATTTATTTTTTAAAATATTTGTTTGGTTTTGGCTAACCATTATTGGCACCGTTACTGCGCTTGTTTTTTTAAGTAATATCAGTGTACTGAACTTAGTAAGTAATGAACCCTTACATGGCCCGATGGAAAAAAACCTAGCTTATACCGCAAGAAGTATTGAGCGCTCTGCATTTAAGCATAAGCGTTCGCTTGAGAGTATTCTTTCGCATCCACGCTTATCTAAACGTAAGCTTTTATATTTAAGCGCTGAGCAATCAGATATTTCTTTTACTAATAAAGAAACACCTATAAACATAGACCTAAGCCTTCTTAATTTTACCAAAAACATGTCACCGCAAATTGTTTTTACTGAGCAATATCAAGCATTTGGGCCAGTTCAATTAACCGTCCCCGAAGGAGTATTTTATTTATATGAAATAGACATAAACAATCAGCCACCTCTGTTTATACGCTTAAAGCTAATGCCCGGCTGGATTAAGGTATCTATTGCAATTATTGCCTCTTTAATTTTAAGCTTTTTGTTTAGTCGTAACTTAATTGCACCTATTAATAGCCTTAAAAAAGCGGCTATAAAACTATCTTCTGGCGATTTAAGCGCACGTGCAGCCATTTCAACTAACAGAAAAGATGAGCTAGGGGTACTTGGTCGAGACTTTAACAGTATGGCAAACCAGCTAGAACTATTAATAAGCTCACAAAAACGCTTGCTTGCTGATATATCCCATGAGTTACGTTCGCCACTTACTCGCTTAAAAATGGCAACAGGCCTTGCACAAATGCAAGCAAATGAGGCAAGTCAGTCTTATTTATTACGAATAGAAAAAGAGGCTAATCAACTCGATCAAATGATTGCTGATGTACTTCAAGTGTCTCGTTTAGAAGCAAAAAGCCAAACCCTTGCAATGCAAAAGCAATCACTAAACGTTATTGTTGAACATGTTTTAAACGATGCAAAATTTGAAGCAAAACAATATGATAAGCAGTTAACAATAACAGGCGATGCAAGCGTAACCATTAGCTGCGATGAAGCCCTGATTGCCAGCGCGCTTGAAAACCTACTTCGTAATGCCATTAAATATGCAAATAACATAATAAGTATAAAACTATCGCATGGTGATGCCGTGCATATTGAAATATGTGATGATGGCCCAGGCGTGCCAAATAACCAGCTTGATAAGCTATGTGAGCCGTTTTTTAGGCAGTCTGATGCAAGAGATAGAGTCAGTGGTGGAACCGGTTTAGGCTTAGCTATCGCAAAAAATGCAATTACAGCTCATAATGGCACCTTAGTTTTATCGAACAAAGATCAGGGCGGCTTGTGTGCTAATATCACACTGCCAATAATCAAAGAGTAAACCATGTTTTATAGTAGTGAGCGCGAGCTTAAAGGTAACCAATCAGCCATTAATGATTTTTATCAAAACACATTAGTTAAAGCGTATTTAAATACGCCTAATGGGCAGTTATTTTATGCGCATGCCCAGCCAGATAAAGCTCATGTTGCCATAGTTATTAGCTCAGGCAGAATCGAAGGGCTCGATAAATACAAAGAGTTGTTATGGGAGCTTTATACTAATAATTTTGCTGTTTTTATTGTTGACCACCAAGGACAGGGTCGCTCTTACCGCTATTTAAAAAATAAACATAAGGGCTATGTAAATAATTTTGGTGACTACAGTGCCGATCTTAATTTATTTAACACCCAAATAGTCGACACCGTTTGGCAAGGTAAAAAGCTATTAGTGAGCCACTCGATGGGAGGTGCTATTGCATTTGATTATTTGGCAAACTATGAGCATAGTTTTAGCGGTGCGTTTTTATCAGCCCCAATGTTCGATATACACACCAAAGGTATTCCAAAGCCTTTAGCCCGAATAATTGCAAGTAATGCCGTACGTCTTGGTTTTCAATTTAGCTATGCCCTTGGACAAACCGACTACACCCCAGAAGAGTTCCCTTTAAACGTATTAACAAGTTGCGAATTACGCTACAGCCTATTTAGGCAAACATATAATGAGGAGCCTTTACTACAACTTGGCGGGGTTACTTATGGGTGGCTAAATTCAACCTTTACTTTTTTATCATCAATAGATGAGCTTACTGTTGATATTCCACTTTACATTGCAAGCGCAAAAAACGATGTAGTTGTCGATAATGAAGCGCACTATAGACTAGCTAATAAGTACGCAAATATTACCCTAGAAAGCTTTGTTGACGCCAAGCACGAACTATTCTTTGAATGTGATGATGTACGCCAGCCAGTACTTAAGAGTCTGTATAAGTTTTGTGAGTCGGTGACGGCTTAGTTAAAACAGAAAGCGGGTCGAGGTGGATTAGTATATCAACCTCCGATTCAAAACGAGCACCAATCATCGCTTCAACCTCATCAGCCACAGTATGGGCTCGTATTAGACTTAAATGGTCATCAAGCTCTAAATGCATTTGAATAAACTTAATTTTCCCCCCCTGGCGAGTACGGATCCCGTGTACGCCATGCACATCGCTGTGCTCTTTAGCAATATCAAAAATGCTTTGCTTTTCATCGTCTGGGAGTTCTTTATCCATTAAATGATCGGCACTATCTCTTGCAATATCCCAACTGTTATAAAGTAAGTAACCTGCTACCCCTATTGCAAAAATAGGATCGGCATACATCATTCCGTAATAAGATAGAGCAATCGCAATTAAAACAGCAGCGTTTAAAATCAAATCACCTTTGTAATGCACCGAATCTGCTTTTATAGCAATCGATTCGGTATGCTTAATAACCTTAGTTTGTACAAAAACAATGACCAGGGTACATGCAATTGCAAAAGCACTTACCCATACACCTAATAATGAATGTGTAAGCTCTATAGGGTTAAATAAGCGCTCAACACCATGAAATGCCAGTAAACAGCCCGAGCCTGCAATAAACGCAGCTTGCCCAAGCCCTGCTAAGGCCTCGGCTTTACCGTGGCCAAACCGATGATCATCATCGGCTGGACGCAGTGCGTAACCTAAAACTAAAAAACTCATAAATGTAGCGGTAATGTCCATTAATGAGTCTGTTAAGGAGCCAAGCATTGAAGCAGAGCCTGAAGCAAGCCAGGCCCATGCCTTTGCTGCAATCATTAAACTCACCATTACCATAGTAATAATGCTAGAGGCTTTAACCCAAAATTCGTAACTGCGGTTATGCACAATTTCATCCGCTAAAAAGAGTATTCAATACCTTGAGTATATCATTTTTTTTAAGGGTTTCGTGTATACTGCATCGGTCAAATACCATTTATTAAAAGGCTAATTATGCTGGATATTGTTTTATACCAACCTGAAATTCCACCAAACACAGGGAATATTATCCGCCTTTGTGCAAATACCGGCTTTTCGCTGCATTTAATTGAGCCTTTAGGGTTTGAGTGGGACGACAAACGTGTAAAGCGTGCAGGCCTTGATTACCATGAATTCAGCCATGTTCAGCGTCATGCGTCATTTGAAGCGTATCTTGAAAAGTGCAAACCGAAAAAAGTGTATGCATGTACAACCAAAGGCAGCCAATTTCATCATGAAGCATTTTACGAAGCCGGCGACTGTCTAGTATTTGGTCCAGAAACACGCGGGCTACCCGATGAGATGATTCAAGCTCTACCAAACGAGCAGCGCGTGCGTATCCCAATGCAACCAAATAGCCGAAGCATGAACCTTTCAAACGCAGTCGCTGTATTTGTTTACGAATCATGGCGACAGCTGGGCTTTCCTAACGCGCAGTAATACACGTATTATTAAAGCTAACAAAAAACCGACATGATGTCGGTTTTTTTAGTTTGTATCACAGTAGTGAATGCTATTCTGATCGTTGCTCTCTGCCTAACAATGCCATGGCAGCAGCTTTCATATCTTTATTTTCATAAAGTACTTTGTAAATCTGTTCTGTGATAGGCATTTCAACGCCTGCACGCTGGGCAAGTAAATACACTTCTTTGGTGTTTCTAAAGCCCTCTACTACTTGGCCTATCGACTCAATTGCAGCTTCAACACTTTCACCTTTACCCAGTGCTAAACCAAAACGACGATTGCGTGACTGGTTATCGGTACAGGTTAAAATTAAATCGCCAAGGCCTGCCATTCCCATAAAGGTTTCTGGCTTTGCGCCTAGAGCGCAACCTAACCGAGTCAGCTCTGCAAGACCTCGTGTGATCAAGGCTGTGCGAGCATTGGCTCCAAAACCTACACCATCAGAAATACCCGCGCCAATAGCAATTACGTTTTTAACCGCACCACCTAGCTGTATGCCAATAAAGTCGTCATTGTTATACACACGAAATGAACGACCACAATGCAGTAAATCAGCCAATTGTTGTGCAAACTCAGGTGAGGTAGACGAAACAGAAATAGCTGTTGGTGAACCCATTGCCATTTCTTTCGCAAATGTAGGACCCGAAAGTACCGCAAGTGCGATTTCATCACCCAACTCTTGCTGCGCAACTTCTTGTAATAAACGCCCCGTATTTGGCTCAAGGCCTTTAGTCGCCCACGCGACTTTAGCATCGATTTGCAATGCAGGTTTTATTTGCGCAAGTGTGTCGCCAAATGCATGGCTTGGCACAACAACAAGCACAATAGCACTGCATGCAACTGCGCGTTGTAAATCGGCTTCTAGTACTAGAGTGTCTGGGAAGGGTGCATCTGGTAAGTAACGTTGATTTTTCCGCTCAGCTGCAAGCGTAGCAACGTCGTCGCTATTGCGTCCCCAAAGCGTCACTTTATGACCATTTCGGGCTAAACAAATAGCAAGGGCGGTGCCATAAGACCCCGCCCCCAATACAGTAACAGCTGAAGTTGCTGTACTCATAAGTTATGCGTCTGCTGTAACCTGGTCAGCTTGCGCAGTACGTTGTTGCATATACTGTGCAAACAATGCGTCAAAGTTTACTGGCGCAAGGTTTAACTGTGGGAAAGTGCCACGGTTAACTAGGTTAGATACCGCTTCACGTGCATATGGGAACAATACGTTAGGACAAAATGCACCTAGCATATGAGCAAGTTGTACTTCTTCAACCTCAGCAATAGTAAAAATACCCGCTTGTTGAATTTCACATAAAAACGCAGTTTCTTCGCCAATTGATGCTGTCACAGTTAATGCTAAAACAACTTCAAATACACCTTCGTCTAACTTGTTAGAGCGAGTATCTAGGTCGAGCTTAACTTCTGGCGTCCATTCTTTTTGAAAAATTGCCGGAGAGTTTGGCGTTTCAAACGACACATCTTTAGTGTAAATACGTTGAATAGTAAATTGTGCGCCTGCGTCTTGTGCCGCTGCTGCGTTTTGAGTTTCTTCGTTCATTGTTATTCCTAACTTGTTCGTTATTATAATTAAATTAAGCGTTAAGCTTAGCGTCAAGTTTACCTTGAGCCTCAATAGCCATCATGTCGTCACAGCCACCGATATGTTCATCATTAATAAAAATTTGCGGTACAGTGCTTGCGCCACCGGCTTTAGTAATCATTTCATCGCGAAGTTCAGGTTGTACACCAATATCAAAATTAGTGAATTCAACGCCTTTGCTTTTTAAAAGCGCCATAGCGCGCTGACAAAATGGACAATATGCCTTGGTGTATAAAACAACGTTACTCATAATAAATCCTCTATCGGTTTAGCTAAACGAGATTAGCGACCTGTTATCGTTGGTAAGCTAGCAGATTGCCATGCACCCATTCCGCCCGCTAATACATAAACCTGTTCAAAACCAGCTTTATGCATTGCTGTGGCCGTGCCTTGGGCTGTCATACCTGTAGTACATACCAATATAATGGGTTTAGTCTTGTACTTTTCAAGGCCTGAAAAGTCAGATTTTTTGGCATTTTCAGGGCTTAAGTGTTCAGCACCCGAAATACGGCCAGACGTAAACTCTTTTTGTGCTCGCATATCCACTACTTGACCATCTTCACGGTTAATAAGTAGCGTTAGTTGCTGAGGGTTTATTTGACGAATAGCTGAAAATTTACTTTTTATCCAACCACTGACAATAAGAAAAACAATACCAACCCAAGCAAGGCTTAAAATAGGGTGATTGCTTATAAATTCAATATATTGATCCATTCGACTTCCACTATAAATTACATCCTAAAACGCAATGTTTTAGACATTTTAGACTTTAGCCACGCAAGTATACCCAAACCAACTTAAAATGCGAGTTTACACAGAGTTTAAAAGGAGGAAAAACACCCCATATAAAGGTTATTAACCGCACATCAGCATCAATACGATATTCAATTAAGTGAAAAAAATTAATATGCTGTTTTGTATGCTGATTCAAGTAACAAAACACGGTATGCTAAAGCAAAACAGGTGCTAACTTTTAGGAGTGACTATGACTGAACATAAAAAACCACTGGTATTAATGATTTTAGACGGTTGGGGATATCGTGAAGACGAGCAAAGCAATGCAATACTAGCAGCGAATACCCCCGTGTTAGATAACTTATGGGCATCTCGCCCTCGCACATTAATTTCAGCATCTGGTTTTGATGTAGGTCTTCCTGATGGACAAATGGGTAATTCTGAAGTTGGGCATGTTAATTTAGGTGCAGGACGTGTTGTATACCAAGACTTTACTCGAATCACCAAAGCAATAAATGACGGTGAATTTGACTCAACCCCTGCACTTGTTGAAAACATTGATAAAGCAGTTAATGCCGGCAAAGCCGTTCATGTTATGGGGTTATTGAGCCCGGGTGGCGTTCATAGTCATGAAGATCACATTGTTGCAAGCATAGAGCTGGCTGCAAAACGCGGTGCTAAGGAAGTCTATTTTCATGCATTTTTGGATGGTCGTGATACACCACCGCGTAGTGCCAAAGCATCTATTGAACGTATAGAAGCGTTGTTTGCAAAACTTGAATGTGGTCGGCTAGCAACACTCGTTGGTCGTTATTATGCAATGGATAGAGATAACCGCTGGAATCGTGTAGAAAAAGCCTATGATGTAATGACCTCTGGCATTGGAGAATTTAACTACAGCGATGGCGTAACCGCATTAAATGCAGCTTATGAGCGCGACGAAAACGACGAGTTTGTTGCTCCTACAACCATTACACCAGCAGGTAGAGAAGCAGCGCAAATTAATGACGGCGACACCGTTATTTTTGCAAACTTTAGGGCAGACCGAGCACGTGAAATTACACGCGCCTTTGTAGAGCCTGAATTTGATGGCTTTACCAAGAAAAAATCCCCCGCTCTAAGCGCATTTGTTATGATGACAGAATATGCAGCCGATATAGACGCACCCGTTGCATTTGGCCCAACTCCTCTTACTAACGTATTAGGGGCATGGCTTGAAAAACAAGGAAAAACACAACTGCGTATTTCTGAAACAGAAAAATACGCACACGTTACCTTCTTTTTTAGCGGCGGACGTGAGGACGAATTTGAAGGTGAAACGCGTGAATTAATCCCTTCACCGCAAGTGGCTACCTACGACTTGCAACCTGAAATGAACTCAGAAATGCTAACCGATAAGCTTGTAGAAGCAATTAAAAGCGGGAAATACGACGCCATTATATGTAATTACCCTAATGGCGATATGGTTGGCCACTCAGGTGTATTTGATGCTGCTGTAAAAGCTTGTGAAGCCGTTGACACCTGTATTGGCCGTGTAGTTGATGCATTGAACGAATTTGGCGGTGAAGCGTTGATCACAGCCGATCATGGTAATGCAGAACAAATGGCTAACCTTAAAACGGGCCAAGCACATACCGCGCATACAAGTGAACCGGTGCCATTTATTTATGTTGGTCGCGATGCGACACCATCAGAAGGTAAAGCATTAAGTGATGTTGCCCCTACAATGCTGCACTTAATGGGCATGGAGCAGCCAAGTGAAATGACTGGCACACCCATCATGACGTTGAAATAACCCATGATTAAACGTGTTAACCGATACTTTAAGTGCGGCTTAATACTCGCCTCATTGGTGACTGCATCTGCAGTTGCCAATGAAGATCGCACTAAAAAAGATCTCTCACAAGTGAAACAAGCACTTGAACAAAGCCAATCTGAGTATAATCAACAACGAAAAAAAATATCTCAACTTCAAAAAAATCTTAAAAGCCATGAGCTTGAAATAGCTAAAAACGCTAAAGCACTTAATATGGCTGAGCAGTCTGTTAAAGAAACCCAGCAGCAGCAAAATCAACAACAAAAAAAAGCTGATGAACTCGATAAAAAACACATCGAATTTCAACGTATTTTAGGAGCGCAACTTAAAAGCGCTTACATGGCAGGTGGTGATGACTACTCTAAAATGTTGCTGAATCAAGAAAACACAGCGCAATTTGAGCGAACACTGAGCTATTATAATTACCTAAACAAAGCACGAATTGAACAAATTGAAGAATTAAAAGAACTTAAACAACAAATCGCGTTAAACCAAGTTGCACTCAATAAAACAAAAGAAAAGCTTTTAGCTTTATACAACGAGCAAAAAAGGCGTCAAACAGCCTTAGTAAATGCACAAAGTGAACGTCAAGCTAACCTTAGGAATCTTCAAGTTCAGCTTACGAGTACTAAAAGCTCAATCGATTACTTAAAAGAAAACCAACAAACCCTTGTTAATACAATTGAAGAATTAGAAAAAGAAAAAACAAAAAAAATAGAATTACTTGGCCTCAATAAAAATAAAGGCAAATTAAACTGGCCTAGTAAAGGTAAATTAAAACACCAATTTGGCCAGCGCAAACATGGCGGCATTGATTGGAAAGGCGTGCTAATTGGCGCTAAAGAAGGCGAAAATGTAAATAGCGTGCACAATGGACAGGTTGTATTTGCAGATTGGTTAAAAGGTTATGGTTGGGTAATTGTAGTCGATCATGGTGAAGGATTTATGAGCCTATACGGCCATGCACAAACACTACTGAGAGACGTAGGTGACATGGTACGCCAAGGCGAAACTTTAGCGTTGGTTGGCCAAAGCGGCGGACAGGCAAGTTCTGGTCTATACTTTGAAATACGACACAAAGGACGCGCAGTAAATCCCGTAAAATGGTGCAGACGTATTTAATTGAATAAACCGCTGCTCCGCTGAGGAGTAGCTGATGAAAAACAACAATGTAATACCCGCATTTAAAAAAGCAGGCTATGTTTTCAGCCTGTTTTTATTCACCTTTACTTTAGTACTTAACAATGCATTTGCCAGCTCAGTAAAAAACCTTAAAAGCCAACAAATAGATGAAATTTTATTTAACATACACGCCTATTATGTTGACGATTTAGATCTTCAAAACAGCCATTATGTGCAATACAACAACAAACAGTTTGAGCGCTTATACTCAAAGCTAGACCCCTACTCTAAATACCTTAACGAACACGAGCTCGATGCCTTATTTGATAATACCAATGGCCAATATACGGGCTTAGGTATTGAAGTAAAAAAGGTCGATACTGACATAAAAATAGTTAACGTGGTAAATAACTCACCAGCGAAAGAAGCAGGTATTTTAGCTGGCGATATTATTGTTAGTGTTAATCAAAAAACGGTCAATTTTCTCAGCGTTAGCGAAGTCGCAACTTTAATAAAAGAAAATAAATTTACAACAATTAATCTCACCGTTAAGCGAAATGAAAGCCCAGAAGTTTTGTCATTTAACGTAGCTCGTACGCAAATACAATTAGAGAGTGTAACCAGTAAAGTTTTAGAGTCCGGCATTGGCTATTTAGCTATTAATAGTTTTTCTAATCACACACTACACGAAGTTGCATTGCAAATTGCAGCGATGCAAAATAATTATGATTATCCATTATTAGGGCTTGTAATTGATTTACGTGACAACCCCGGAGGCACCCTTAAAAGTGCGATTGCGGTCTCTGATTTATTCTTAGAAAGCGGAACTATAGTAACAACGAAAGGCAGATACTTTGACGCTAACCAAGCCTTTTATGCTAAACGGGGCGACATACTCAAAGGCGCTCCAATTGTTGTGCTTATTAATGAAAATTCAGCCTCTGCGGCTGAAATTTTAGCCGGTGCCTTAAAAGACAACAACAGGGCAAAAGTGGTTGGAAGCCAATCTTTTGGAAAGGGGTCAGTGCAATCACTTATACCATTAGGTGATGGTAATACCGCTTTAAAACTCACTACCGCAAAGTATTTTACACCTTCTGGTGAATCAATAGATGGTGTTGGAATAAAGCCCGATGTGACGATTAATCAAACAACACTTCCACAAAACAATAAAGCCGTTATAATAAAAAATAAGCAAGAAAAAAATAATCAACACCAGCTTGTTAACACCTTAGCTGATTTACAGTTAGTTAAAGCAAAACAATTACTCAGTATGCAGTAATCTATTTTGTTTAAGCGTTACTGGGCATAAAAAGATAATAAAAATTATAAACGTGAATACTATTAACAGAATAATACGGATGTGGCTTTTTTTCAGTGTATGTATTGCTTGCTTTAGCGCTAATGCTAAACAAATAGCGATAGTTATTGATGATATAGGCTACCACCAAAGAGACTTAGAGTTTTTAACCTTACCAGGGCAATTGACTTATTCAATTTTGCCCCATACACCCTATTCGCAAGTTTTTGCAACACGTGCTAGCAAAGCAAATAAAGAGCTGCTTTTACATGTGCCTATGCAGGCACTTAACGGCAAAGCACTAGGGCCTGGTGCGCTTACTCTTGATATGGACAAAGCTCAACTACAACAAACGCTAGGAACAGCACTAGCAAGTTTACCGCAAGTTAGAGGTGTTAATAATCACATGGGCTCTGCATTAACTCAGCAAAGCCAAGCCATGAAATGGACAATGGAAGTACTTAAAAAGCGCGAGTTGTACTTTTTAGATAGCCGAACAACTGGCTTAAGCCAGGCACAAAATGCTGCAAACTTTTTTGGGGTTGAAAATATTGGTCGCCATGTTTTTTTGGACAACATAACAACAACAGATCAGCTTCAGTTTAGGCTCGATGAACTTAAACAAAAAGCAACAGATCACAATTTTGCCATTGCCATTGCCCACCCTTATCCTGAAACTATTGCTTTTTTACGTAAAGCCCTGCCTGAACTTACTCAACAAGGCTATGAGTTAGTACCTGTTTCTCAGTTAGTACAACGTAAATATATTCAGTTAGCGCAAGCTCAAGGGAAAACGATTAGCGCGCGATAATTAAATAAAACAAGATACTTCCTAGAATACTTGTCTACATTATTAATTTTCAACAAAAAAGCCCTGCGTTTTCATGCAGGGCTTTTAAAAATATTACGCTTTTAGAAGGTATCAGCTCATAGCGCTTTGTAACTTTTTCATTGCTGTTTTTTCTAGCTGGCGAACACGCTCAGCAGATACACTGTATTTTTCAGCAAGCTCTTGTAGTGTTGCTTTGTCATCAGACAACCAGCGCGCACTTACAATGTCTTGTGAACGTTCATCTAGTGTTTTAAGTGCACTAAACAAACGAGTATGAGACTGTTCCTGCCATTGTTGCTGCTCAATGTCATCAGCTAAATCAGCAGAACCATCCGTTAAATATTGTACCGGCGAATAAGTGCTTGTTGGTGCGTCATCGTTATCATCACCCGTTAAGTCAAAGCCCATATCTTGACCGCTCATACGAGATTCCATTTCACGCACTTCTTTTTCGCTTACACCCAGCTCACTAGCAACAGTGCTAACCTCTGCTTGGTTAAACCAGCCTAAACGCTTTTTATTTTTACGAAGATTAAAAAACAATTTACGCTGTGCTTTTGTAGTAGCTACTTTAACTATACGCCAGTTCTTAAGAACAAATTCGTGTATTTCGGCTTTAATCCAATGCACTGCAAACGATACTAAACGAACACCCACGCTTGGGTCGAAACGTTTAACCGCTTTCATCAGGCCTATATTGCCTTCTTGAATAAGGTCAGCTTGTGGCAAGCCGTATCCCGAGTAGCTTTTAGCTATATGCGCTACAAAGCGCAAATGCGACATAATGAGTTGCTTTGCAGCACTAAGATCGCCTTCTTCCTGAAGTTTTTTAGCAAGTTTTTGCTCTTCTTCAACTTTAAGCATAGGGATTGTGCTGACCGCTTGAAGGTAGCCATCCATGCTTGCGCTTTGTTGTCCAACTGTAAGTGCCATTGCGTATAAATCTTTACTCATTTTTCACCTCGGTGATAAACATTTGAAACCATCTTAGCACTCTTTATCGAAGAGTGCTAACCCCAATTTAAAACTTTTTTAAAGTATAAATCAAGCGGTTTTTTAGCGTTATTGAAGTCTACTATAAGCGACTGAATAAGCGATGAATTAAGGAATTGCGGGTGATTAACGTCAGTTTTTCACTCTATTTACAATTCATGCTTGATAAGGAGGGTAGTAGATAAATGTGACAGTTTTTATAGGACCTGAACAACCCAACCCAATAACATACGCGCTAAGCATTGAGTTAGTTCACTTGTACTAGCTTGCGTAAATGAGGAAGAGATAAACACGCTTATAAAGTTAAATGTATATTCAAAAAGTTTACTTTAAAGCGAATAAAGCACCAATAGCATAACCTATATTGCTCGCTTGATTAACAGCGAGCTATGTAGATGCATATTACACTTTGTCTGGCTCTATTTCTTTAATGTATCGATTTACAGACAAGTAAGAGCCAACAAACCCCAAGCTTGTAGCAAGTAAAACTAAAAAGCCAAATTCGCTAAGCGTTAAACCAATGAGTAAAAAGTTAGTTTGATACACACCTGCCACACTGTTTACGGCTGAAGAAAGCCACCACATCATCAATGCAACTGATATAAAAGCAAATAACCCACCAATGACGCCATACCAAATACCAGTCCACAAAAATGGTGCGTGTATAAACGTATTTGTAGCACCTACAAGTTTCATTACTTGTATCTCTTCTTTTTTATCCATAATCGATAGGCGAATAGTATTACCTATTATAAGGGTTACAGAGGTTAATAATAACAAAGTAATGGTTATTACACTTTCTTTTAGCAAGCTAAGCAATGCATTTAAGCGCTCTAACCAGGCTATATCAAGTTTGCCAAAATCAACCTCACGTTCTGCTTCTAACTTGGTCATAAGTACCTTGACGGCATTAGGCTGGCGATGCCGCTTAGTAGGTGTAACGAGCACAACATCGGGTAATGGGTTGCTATCTAAATATTCTAGCGCTTGCCCAAAACCTGACACTTCCTGAAATTCTTTTAATGCTTGCTGTTTTGAAATAAACGTTACACTCTCTACTTCAGGATATAAGGCTAGGCGCTTAACTAGCGTCGCTGTTTCTTGTTTCGTCATTGTTTGTTTTACAAATAACGATATTTCACTAGCCTCTTCAAAGCCACTACTTACTTGCTGGACATTTTTAACCACTAAGTAAAGTGTGGCAGGAAGCGTTAAGCTTAATCCAAGTACCGCAATTGTCATCATAGATGCCAGTGGTGTACGCCACATTTCACCCAGACTATGAATCCCTTGGCGAAAAATATTAACGATAAAAAAGTAGCCATTTGAAATAACTGATTTTTTTTGTTTTTCGTTTTTGTTTTGGCGGCTTTTGAACAGTAAACTCATAATGCCCCCTGCGCTAATGGATCTTCAAGCATTCTGCCATCCTTCAACGTTAAGCTCCTATACTTCATGCGTGCAACAAGGCCTAAGTCATGGGTAGCAATAAGTACGGTTGTACCATGCTTATTAAAGTCTTCAAATAATTTAAGTATTTCCATTGAGAGTTCAGGATCTAAGTTACCCGTTGGCTCATCGGCAAGTAAAATTGGCGGAGAATTTACAATAGCGCGTGCAATACCGACTCGCTGTTGCTCACCACCCGACAACATAGATGGATGACATTTAACTTTATCGATTAAACCCACTTTATCGAGCGCACCATGAACACGCTTTGCAATTTGATTACGATGAGTACCTTCGATGATCAGCGGTAGCGCGACATTATCAAATACAGTGTATCGCTCTAATAATCGATGGTTTTGAAAAATAATACCAATATCTCGGCGAGCATAAGGGATTTGTCGCGAATTAACTTTATTTAAATCAACACCATTAATAAATACGTTACCAGCAGATGGACGTTCCATTAAACTGATAAGCTTTAAAAGTGTACTTTTACCCGCACCACTATGGCCTGTCAAAAAGGCCAATTCGCCAGATTTTATATGAAAATTAACTTTTTCGAGGGCACGATGCCCCCCTGGATAGGTTTTACTTACTTGCTGAAAATTTATCATTTTTTATTATGCCAACCTCATTAAAGTGTTAATGCAATTGGTATTCCTCGCAATTAAAAAGGGAGCAAGCTCCCTTCTTGGTAAATTAAGCGTCGTCCTCATCTTGGCTAAATAATGCATCGATAAAGTCATCGCTTTTAAACGAACGCAAATCATCAATACCTTCACCAACACCAATATAACGAATTGGAATGTTAAACTTATCAGCTACAGCAAAAATAACCCCACCTTTTGCTGTACCATCAAGTTTTGACAAAGTAATACCCGTTAAACCTACACATTGGTTAAACAAGTTTACTTGGCTAATCGCATTTTGCCCTGTACCTGCATCTATTGTTAGCATCACCTCGTGCGGTGCATCAGGATCTATTTTTTTCATTACACGAGCTATTTTCTCAAGCTCTTGCATCAAATTATCTTTATTTTGCAGACGACCCGCTGTATCAGCAATTAACACATCGACATTACGCGCTTTTGCGGCCTGAAAAGCATCAAATACCACCGATGCACTATCGGCTCCGGTATGCTGTGCTATAACTGGAATACTATTGCGCTCACCCCATACTTGAAGTTGTTCAACCGCAGCAGCTCTAAAAGTGTCACCCGCAGCAAGCATGACCGACTTACCTTCATTTTGAAATTGCTTAGCGAGCTTACCAATCGTAGTTGTTTTACCAACCCCATTTACGCCTACCATTAAAATCACAAACGGTTTTTTTTCTGCTGGTATTGTTAATGGCTGTTCAGCAGTCTTTAGCATCGCTGCCATTTCTTGCTTCATTA
>NZ_NTLW01000145.1:0-9480 GCF_002632075.1 Pseudoalteromonas sp. ESRF-bin5
TGCTTCAGCCAATACAATGGCTGGGCAAATAACTAAGTCACCAACAAGGGGAAGCTCTATTCCTGGTGGCGCTTCAAATTCAAACGACAATACGTTAGTGGGTTTGTTTTTACCCCGGTAGTCGTTATTAAGCTGTTGTGATTGCGCTTCGTCGCTAATCACTATGGTGAGTTCTGACTCATCACGATATTGGCTTAATGCTTTATCAGCCCATAATGCAAATTGGGCTTCACTAGGGAGGTTGTCAAACTCACAGGCTATTTGTAAATCAAGTTCGGTTGTCAAAGTATTACTCTTTAGTAGTAGAGTTAAGTTGAGCAGCTAGCTCGTCTTTTGCTTTTTGCTTTTCAATTCGCTTCAAGCGCTCGCTCTCATCGTTACGCTCGTATGCTTCAACAATGCGCGCAACAACAGGGTGGCGCACTACATCGTGTGCTTTGAAGTAGTTAAAACTAATTTCATCTACGCTATCGAGCACTTCTATAGCATGGCGTAGGCCAGAGCGTGCACCGCGCGGTAAATCAACTTGGGTTATATCACCTGTGATCACCGCCTTTGAATTAAACCCTATACGGGTTAAAAACATTTTCATTTGTTCTGCTGTGGTATTTTGACTTTCATCTAAAATAATAAACGCATCGTTTAATGTACGACCACGCATATAAGCAAGGGGTGCAACTTCAATGATATTTTTTTCTATTAGCTTTTCGACTTTTTCAAAACCGAGCATCTCGAATAGCGCATCGTAAAGCGGGCGCAGGTATGGGTCAATTTTTTGGCTTAAGTCACCAGGTAAAAAACCAAGCTTTTCACCAGCTTCTACAGCGGGGCGCGTTAACAAAATACGACGAATTTCTTGTCGCTCAAGGGCATCAACTGCGGCAGCTACTGCTAGGTAGGTTTTACCTGTACCAGCAGGGCCTATACCAAAAGTAATGTCGTGATTTAATATATTGGCAACGTATAGGCCTTGGTTGTCGTTTCGGGGCTTAATAACACCACGGCGCGTTTTTATAACCATTTCTTTGCCGTATGCACTGCTTGAAGCATCTTGCTCTAGGGCTTTAGATTCGGTAATTGCCAAGTGAACATTATCAGGTTCTATTTCACCAATAACACCGCGCACAGGTTGAGTATCAACATATAGATTTTTTAAGATTTCGACCGCAGAGGCACTATTGAGTAGCTTTCCCGTTACTTTAAAAAAGTTGTCGCGGTGAATAATTTCAACAGCTAGGCGGCGTTCAATTTGTTTGATGTTTTCGTCAAACGGGCCACATAAAGAAGAAAGGCGTTTGTTATCGGCAGGTTCTAAATAAATCTCTAATGTTTTTAACTGATTACTCAAAATTGCTTCCTATAGAACGGCGCCAGTATTTACTGGCGCTAGGTATATTGACTAAGGAACGAAAGTAGCTACGCCAATCTCGTTAACAGTCTCTGGTTTTGGCTCACTGCTTGCTGCTTTGGTTAAAATAGCTGATGGAGCGATATCGCGTCGTAAGTTCATTTCTGATTCTGTACGAATTAAGTCACCACGTAAAGAGTTAGGCAGTGCTTCAGTGATACGTACGTCAACGAACTGGCCGATCACCGAATGTGGTCCAACAAAGTTAACAACACGGTTATTTTCGGTTCGACCGCGTAATTCCATTGGATTCTTTTTCGATGGGCCTTCAACCAAAATACGCTGTTCTGTATCGAACATTTGGCGGCTAATGTGCTGTGCCATTTGTGTAATACGGTTCTGTAACAGGTATAAGCGTTCTTTTTTCTCTTGCTCAGTTACGTCGTCTGGTAAATCTGCCGCAGGCGTACCAGGGCGTGCGCTATAAATAAAGCTAAAGCTCATATCAAACCCAATATCGTTGATAAGGTTCATCGTGGCTTCAAAATCAGCTTTACTCTCACCTGGGAAACCGATGATGAAATCTGACGACATGCTTAAGTTAGGGCGAATTTTACGCAGCTTTCTAATTGTTGATTTGTATTCAAGTGCTGTATGGCCGCGTTTCATTAGGTTTAGTATACGGTCAGAGCCACTTTGTACCGGTAAGTGTAAGTGATCTACAAGCTCTGGTACGTCAGCATATGCATCAATAATATCTGGTGTAAATTCTACTGGATGCGATGTGGTATAACGAATACGGTCAATGCCATCAATTGCAGCAATTAATCGAATTAAATCTGAGAAGTAACAAATGTCGCCATCGTGAGTATCACCACGGTATGCGTTCACATTTTGCCCCAATAGATTTACTTCACGCACGCCTTGCTCTGCAAGTTGTGCCACTTCAAGGAGCACGTCATCAACTGGGCGGCTAACTTCTTCGCCACGGGTATAAGGTACAACACAAAAGGTACAATACTTAGAACACCCTTCCATTATTGATACAAACGCAGAAGGGCCCTCAGCTTTTGGCTCAGGTAGGCGGTCAAACTTTTCAATTTCTGGGAACGAAATATCAACAACTGACGAACCTTTATTACCTTGCACTTGCTTAATCATTTCAGGTAAACGATGCAGTGTTTGTGGGCCAAAAATAACATCTACAAATGGAGCTCGCTGGCGAATAGAATCACCTTCTTGAGAGGCAACACAGCCACCTACACCAATAATTAGCTCTGGTTTGTCGTCTTTTAACAACTTCCAACGGCCTAATTGGTGAAATACTTTTTCTTGTGCTTTTTCACGAATTGAACAGGTGTTAAGTAAGATTACGTCGGCATCTGTTGCATCTTCAGTTAGCTGGTAGCCATTGGTGGCATCTAAAAGTTCAGCCATTTTCTGAGAGTCGTATTCGTTCATCTGACAACCCCAGGTTTTGATATGCAGCTTTTTGCTCATTGAAATTTAGCCTCGTGTTCAATTCGATAATGGCACAAATATGTGCTTGAAACAGAATTAAGGAGCAAGCTTGCTCACTTAAAGGACGCGTATTTTAGCTGGATACCCGCCCAGATCCAAGTATAGTTTTCATGTTTGTGATCTCAAATCAAACTCAGACGAGTTTAATAGCTTGATAGTCATATACTCTCGCACTATAGCGGTGAGTTACGGTACAATTAAAATAGATTAACGTATTAACAAAATGATGAAAAACATGACTCAAAATAATGTGATAGTGGTTGGCGGCGGCATGGTTGGTGCGGCAATGGCAATAAAGTTAGCACAACAGGGAAAGTCAGTGCGCATTATCGAAAAACACCTAATCGATCCGCCTCATGTTTTGAGTAATGACAACGTTGATATAAGAGTATCGGCTATTAATCGTTTTTCTGAAAAGTTACTCGATGGTTTAGGGGCTATGCCCATTTTAAGAAAAGGCCGGATTGCGCCATACCAACAGTTAGAAGCTTTTGAACGCGGCAACGATAAATTGTTATTTGATTGCGCCGACATTAATACCACGCATTTGGGCCACTTAATCGAAAACAGTTTAATACAAGCCAGTTTATGGATGCAGTTTGAGCAATACGATATTGAAGTTATCGAGCAAAAACAGGTTGTTAGTAAAATTGAACAAAATGCCGATTCGATTACCTTGGTATATGGCGAGCAACGTTATACCGCCAGTTTAGTGGTTGCAGCCGATGGCGGACAATCGCAATTACGAACTAAAGCAAATATTGGTGTAACCGGTTGGCAGTACCAGCAGCAATGTATGGGCGTACTTATTAAATTGGACGCGCCTCAACAAATAAAGACATGGCAGCAATTTACGCCATCAGGCCCGTTGGCTTTTTTACCTATGCAAGCACCTTACGCTAATTTAATTTGGTATGACGATGCCAACACATTAAACACATTTAAAGGATTAGATGGAGCACAATTAAAAAGTCATATTTTGGCTAAGTTCCCTGGCCTTGTAGGCGATTTTGAAGTGCAAAGTCATGCTGTGTTTCCAATTACTCGTCAACATGCTAATAATTATTCTTATGGTCGTTTGGTGTTAGTAGGCGATGCTGCGCACACTATTAATCCATTGGCTGGGCAGGGCGTTAACTTGGGTTTCCAGGACGTGGTCGCCTTAGCCACTCTATTAAATGATGCAACCGACGTCGGATGCGCGTTAAAGCTGCAAGAGTACGAACGCACTCGCCGAAAAGCTAACTTATTAATGATGAGTATGATGGATGCCTGCTATTTTGGTTTTTCAAACCAAATAGCGCCACTAAAATGGGCGCGTAGCCAATTTTTAAAAATGGCTAACAATACTGGGGTGGTAAAAAACTGGGTATTAAAGTACGCAATTAGCGGTGAATTTAGCTAAGAATATGCGTTTACATTTAAGATATGCATTTTACTCATTAAACCAATTTGTAATCCTTTGACTATTCAGCCCTTAAAATGAGAGCTTAAAAGTTATTTTAAAGCTCTTAATCCTAATTTTATTTCCCTTTTACGTATATTTGCCATACTCAAGCAATAAGAAGTCTTTAGTTTGAGGGCCTATGGAAAGTTTATTAATTGTAATCTTATTAGGTATTTTGCTTTTAGGTTTTAGCATTCAGCCAATAATAACAATATGCAAAAAGACTAAAAATATGGCATGGAGTTTACTTCTTGCTTTAGTTGTTTTATTTATTTTTGGGTATTGTTGGATATTACATTATTTTGCAAATAACACTTTAGATAACTTGGTCTTAATTAGTATCTCACTCATTTTATTAGGAGGGGGGATTTTTGTATTTCTAATAATGCGCCTCAGCTTAAAAAGTATTTTAGAAATAGAAAAGTCTGAAAATCATCAACGATTCCTAGCAGAGCATGACAGCTTAACAAGCCTCCCTAATCGCAAGTGTTTTTTTAATCTATTGATTCAGCATATTAATAATGAGCAACCATTTAGTTTATTTTTATTTGATTTAAGTAATTTTAAACGTGTAAATGAGCTCTACGGTAATAGCTTAGGAGATGAATTGTTGTGCATATTCTCCAAAACGTTAAATCTAAATTTATTAAACATAGGTGAACTGCACCGAATTGGCGGTGATGAATTTGCGTTAATTTTAGATTCAGCAAATGAGCAAGATATTTATGATTGTATTGAAGTTATAAAGGGCTCTGTTGAAGAGCCTTTTTTCATTAGTGCGCAAAAAGTATGGTTAAAGCTAAAAGTCGGCGTTAGCTCATATCCTCAAGATGCGTTTTATGCCAATGAGTTATTTAAAAATGCTGACTTAGCTTTACTTGAAGCTAAAAGCACACAGCAATTATTTGTTAATTATTTTGAAGGATTGAGTGAAAGGGCTGATAACTTTATTGATATGACTACAAAAATAAAAAGCGCCCTTATAAACCATGAATTTGAGCTTTATTTTCAGCCAATATTTTGCACTCGTTTTGACGAAATACATGGTGCAGAAGTATTAATTAGGTGGCCGCAGAAGGACGGATCGTTTATTACTCCTGATCAATTTATCAAAGTGGCTGAGCGTACAGGGATGATTCTTAATATCACTCAATGGGTTGTAATTGAAACAATAAAAAATTTACAGCGTCTAAAATCGTTAGGTTTTACTGGCACCATGCACGTAAATTTATCAACACGAGATCTTGAAAGTGAGAGTTTTGTGGAGTTTATAGAAGAGCTCCTTAAAGAGGACCCTACGTTAAGTAACTACATTGTTTTTGAAATTACAGAAGGTGCAATGATGACTGATTTGGAGGCTGCTCGAGCAATGATGTATAAACTTAACAGTCGTGGATTTGAATTTAGTGTAGATGATTTTGGTACCGGATTTTCTTCCTTATCTTTACTGCGAGAGCTACCTATAAATCAAATTAAAATAGATCGGTCTTTCATTAATAATATGCTTACTAAAATAGCTGATTATGCAATTGTAGAATCGACGTTATTTTTAGCACATCGGCTCAATTGTAATGTGGTTGCAGAAGGAATCGAAACGAAGGAGCTACAAGAAGTACTTAAATCAATGAATTGTGAATTCCTTCAAGGCTATTATTTTAGCAAGCCACTACCTTTAGAGCGCTTTATAGAGAAATACTTAAATAAAGGCAGCTAAAGCATTATGTAGTAATAGCAATGCGTAATAAAATTTATGAGACTAAACTTGATGTTAGTAGTATTGAGATTTTTAATAAAACGACTAAGTAACTCAATTTTCACTATGAATCAGCAGTGTTCTTATTTACAGAATTAAATTATTAAACGTATTATTTTTTCAATCAGCTTCAGTACATTTATATCACGAGGTGTTTAGCGACTGATCTTAAAATATTGAATTAGTTGGATAGATTTTATAGAAGATGATCTATTGGATAATAGAATTTATTTTAGATAGTACAAAGGAGAACGGTTAGAAAATTGGCTGGGATACCAGGATTTGAACCTGGGAATGCCAGGATCAAAACCTGGTGCCTTACCGCTTGGCGATATCCCAACTTTAAATTTGGATGAGTTTTAGTTCTAATTAAGAACGTGGTGCGGAAGGAGAGACTTGAACTCTCACATCCTAAGATACTGGAACCTAAATCCAGCGCGTCTACCAATTCCGCCACTCCCGCAGTTCTATTCTTTAGCAACATTCTTTGGTAGAAGAAGTTGGCTGGGATACCAGGATTTGAACCTGGGAATGCCAGGATCAAAACCTGGTGCCTTACCGCTTGGCGATATCCCAACAAAGAAATATTTGATTGTTTTAGTTCTAATCAAGAACGTGGTGCGGAAGGAGAGACTTGAACTCTCACATCCTAAGATACTGGAACCTAAATCCAGCGCGTCTACCAATTCCGCCACTCCCGCATATAGTTTTATGTTTATACTCATAACAGAGTTATTCTTTAACAACACTCTTTGGTAGAAGAAGTTGGCTGGGATACCAGGATTTGAACCTGGGAATGCCAGGATCAAAACCTGGTGCCTTACCGCTTGGCGATATCCCAACAAAGAATTAGCTGATAATTTTAGTTCTAATCAAGAACATGGTGCGGAAGGAGAGACTTGAACTCTCACATCCTAAGATACTGGAACCTAAATCCAGCGCGTCTACCAATTCCGCCACTCCCGCATATAGTTTTATGTTTATACTCATAACAGAGTTATTCTTTAACAACACTCTTTGGTAGAAGAAGTTGGCTGGGATACCAGGATTTGAACCTGGGAATGCCAGGATCAAAACCTGGTGCCTTACCGCTTGGCGATATCCCAACAAAGAATTAGCTGATAATTTTAGTTCTAATCAAGAACATGGTGCGGAAGGAGAGACTTGAACTCTCACATCCTAAGATACTGGAACCTAAATCCAGCGCGTCTACCAATTCCGCCACTCCCGCATTTTTAACTTTGAATAATCAAAGAAAGGTAGTTATTTTAGACTCTTCATTGAGTTGCAATTTAACTCTTGCAGAGCCAATTCTTTAAAAGAAATGGTGGCTAAGACGGGATTTGAACCTGTGACCCCATCATTATGAGTGATGTGCTCTAACCAGCTGAGCTACTTAGCCATTGTTGGCTGGGATACCAGGATTTGAACCTGGGAATGCCAGGATCAAAACCTGGTGCCTTACCGCTTGGCGATATCCCAACAATAAACAACTGATAGTTTTAATTCTTATCAAGAATAATGGTGCGGAAGGAGAGACTTGAACTCTCACATCCTAAGATACTGGAACCTAAATCCAGCGCGTCTACCAATTCCGCCACTCCCGCACACAAGGTAGTTATTTTAAACTCTTCATTGAGCAACAAAAAATAAATGGTGGCTAAGACGGGATTTGAACCTGTGACCCCATCATTATGAGTGATGTGCTCTAACCAGCTGAGCTACTTAGCCATCTTTTTTGTTAGCACTTCATCGCTGAGTGCGGGGCGTATTATGCTGACATGACCCAAATTCGTCAACACCTTTTTTGCAAAAAAACGCTTAACTGTGTTTGTTTGCAGGAAAATTAAGCTAACAGGCTAAATTTTAATAAAAACGCCGTTTTTTTAACACCGATTAAAGAGGAAGTATAACAGGTTACGCTTTTTTAAAATTAACTTAGTGTTATTTATCCCCAAAAGCTAACAGTGTATATACGTTTAAAAACAAAAAAGGCTCGTAAAAACGAGCCTTTAAAATTTATTTCCCTAAATAGAGGGAATAAATACTTATACGTTAAACAGGAAGTTCATTACATCGCCATCTTTAACAATGTACTCTTTACCTTCTTGGCGCATTTTACCCGCTTCTTTTGCACCACTTTCACCTTTACAGTTAATGTAGTCGTCATAAGCAATGGTTTGTGCACGGATAAATCCACGTTCAAAATCGGTATGAATTTTACCAGCAGCTTGTGGCGCTGTTGCACCTACAGGAATTGTCCAAGCTCGCACTTCTTTTACGCCTGCGGTAAAGTAAGTTTGTAGCTTGAGTAATTCGTAGCCGCCTCGAATTACAAGGTTAAGGCCTGGCTCTTCTAAGCCAAGGTCAGCCATAAATTCGAGTTTGTCTTCATCATCAAGTTCAGATAACTCAGATTCGATTGCTGCGCACACAGGGACAACCACAGCGCCTTCTGATTCAGCTATAGCGCGAACGCGGTCAAGTAGTGGGTTATTCTCAAAACCATCCTCTGCTACGTTTGCAATATACATAGTTGGCTTGATAGTTAAGAAGTTAATAGAGCTGATAGCTGCTTTTTCTTCTTTAGTTAATTCTAACGATCGAAGTGTAAGGCCTTCATCAAGGTGTACTTTTACTTTTTCAAGCGCCGCATTTTGTTCTTTTGCCTCTTTATCGCCGCCTTTCGCTTTTTTAGCATTACGGAACATCGCTTTCTCAGCGCTGTCCATATCAGCAAGTACTAACTCAGTATTGATCACGTCAATATCGTCAGCAGGGTCAATTGTACCCGCTACGTGTATTACATTTTCGTCTTCAAAACAACGTACTACATGACCAATTGCATCAGTTTCACGAATATTCGCTAGGAACTGATTACCAAGGCCTTCACCTTTTGATGCGCCTTTTACAAGGCCTGCAATATCAACAAACTCCATACTTGTAGTAAGAATACGTTGTGGGTTTACAATTTTAGCAAGCTCGTCCAAGCGAGGATCTGGAACAGGTACCACACCTGTATTAGGCTCAATGGTACAAAAAGGAAAATTAGCGGCTTCAATACCCGCTTTAGTTAATGCATTGAAAAGCGTTGATTTACCTACGTTAGGCAAGCCAACGATGCCACATTTAAAACCCATAGTAAGATACCTTGTTTAGAATTCGTTTAACCGTGCACTTGGACTCAAGTTTATTAGGGTTTAAACGAATGAAGTCTGTTTTGTGCTTTTAGCACGCCGTCTTTTGCAAGTATTTCCATACAACGAACTGCTTCATCTACAGCAGCATCCATTTTTTCTTGGTCAACCTTTGGCGCTTTTCCAAGCACCCAGCCGGTAACCATTTCACGATGTCCTGGATGACCTATGCCAACACGTAAACGCATAAAATCTTTTTGATTTGCCATTTTTG
>NZ_NTLW01000079.1:0-40855 GCF_002632075.1 Pseudoalteromonas sp. ESRF-bin5
GGTTTAGACGGTTGAGCTTGAGATTTCTTGACCCATGCTCTAAGTGTTTCTGGGGTACATCCCAGTTTATCTGAAATCGATACTAGCGCAGCCCAAAGAGAAGGGTATTCATGCTGTTGTGTGGTAACAAGCCTAATTGCACGTTCACGAAATTCTGATGTATAGCGATTTGATTTTTTCATAGTTCCAGTTTCTCAAGTTATTGAGTCTCTGGCAAACACGGGGCGATTCAGTGAAGAAAATGACTGCTCATGCGGTGCTTGGGAAAAAGAAAATTATTTATTTACCTGTAAAAAAGCCGCAGACAACGGTGACGAAATAGGCGAAAGGGCATTGAAGGGAATTAATGCTGTTATTAATGCAGAGCAAGAAGCGTTTTACTTAGAATACCCATGCCATAGTGATGATGAAAAACGCTGGTTTATGATGCGTGTAGTACCATTTAAGTACAGTACTGATTTTTATTATGTAATTACGCATCAAAATATTACAGAGCGAAAGCTCGCTGAAGAAGAAGTCCAGAAACTGGCCAATATTGATGGGCTAACTGATATATTTAATCGTGGTTATTTTGATAGCTTTTTAGAGCAAGAATGGAATAGGTGCAAGCGTTTAAACATGCCTCTTTCATTGGCATTAATTGATTTAGATGACTTTAAGCTACTTAACGACACTTATGGCCATCAACAAGGTGATGAGTGTTTAAAACAAGTTGCGGCAGTCCTTAAGCAATATACAAAAAGACCCAGTGATATTTGCGCACGTTTTGGCGGAGAGGAGTTTGTACTTGTTTATGGCAACACAAACTCAGAGCAAGCTACAATAATTATTAATGCTATTGTGGAGCAGCTAAAGCAGCTTAATATTTGTAATGAGCTGTCATTACCAAGTAAAACACTTACTGTTAGTGTTGGGCTGGCAAGTGTTATTCCTTGTAACAGTTATAAAATACAAAATATGGTTAAAGAAGCCGATGACTTATTATACAAAGCAAAAACTGCGGGTAAAAATTTAGTATGTGCAGCCGATTTAACCGTGGTTGACTAAATTTTAAATACTTAGTTGTTAAATGTGCTTTGTTATACCTAATAACCAGAACAAATAACTAAGGCGTTAACACCTTGAGCTTTAAATCCGTTAGACTTAGCAAAAGGCTCTTTTTATATCAATTTAAGGCAGTTCAGTATTATGCGTCATGAAATTTGGCAACAGCTTCGAAGTGAAGCAAATGAAGTCGTCACTCGCGAACCACTTTTAGCAAGTCATGTTTATTCATGTATTTTGAACCATGAGTGTTTAGGTTCGGCGTTAAGCTTTATTGTTGCTAACAAGTTGGCCGATGCTGTTGTATCTGCATTTACTATTCGTGAATTATTCGATCAATCATTTGTAAAATGCGATCGCATGCTGTCTTTTGTCGCAGAAGACATTAAAGCTGTAAAAGATAGAGACCCTGCCGCAGAAACCTACCTGACTGTTATTTTAAATTTAAAGGGGTTTCATGCTATTCAGGCTCACCGTTTAGCTAATTGCCTATGGCAACAAAACCGTAAAGAACTGGCGCGTTTTATTCAAAGCCGTACCTCAGAGGTGTTTGGCGTAGATATTCACCCTGCGTGTCAGGTTGGTAAAGGCATAATGTTTGACCACGCAACGGGTATTGTTATTGGTGAAACGGCAGTCATTGAAGATAACGTATCAATACTGCAATCGGTTACGCTTGGCGGTACAGGTAATGAGCAGGGCGATCGTCATCCTAAAATCAGAGCGGGTGTGTTAATTGGCGCAGGTGCAAAAGTGCTGGGTAATATTGAAGTGGGTGAGGGCGCACGTATTGGTGCAGGGTCGGTGGTATTAACTGCTGTGCCACCTCATACAACGGCCGTTGGCGTACCGGCCAAAATTATTGGCAGGCCTGAATGCCCGTGTCCTGCGCAAAGTATGAACCAAAACTTTTTAGCTACACCAGAGCCAGAAAACGAATCGCATACCAGCGCTATGCTGTGACATAGAATAAAGAGTAAAACTTAAAAGGAATTAATATGAACAAAAATAACGTTTTAATCCTTGGAATTGGGTTTATTGCTGGTGTGGGTTTAACTTGGGGATATTTTAGTTTGGCTTCAAGTGACTCAACTCCCGCAAAGGTACAGCATGCTGATACAAAGCAGCAGACCCCTCTTGTTCAGCCAGCTAAAATAAGTGAAGCAACAGCAGAGCTTGTTGTACCAGCTGCTCCTGAGCAAAGTGCTCGCTTAGAGCAAAAAGATATTTCCCCTAAACCAGATCCACAACTCCTTGATGAGCTTCCCCTAGAAGAGCAAGTTACACAGCTTAAGCTGCAATTAGCTCAGCAAAAGTCGGTAATGGAAAGTTTGGTCAAGCAGTTGCGAGCTCCAAATGATGTGCAAGCCGCTTTACAGGCACAGTTTGATGAACAACAACGTGATGAAGAGTGGGCTTATCAAACTGAAACCGCATTACAGGATTTTTTACTTACCGCAGATTTAGCATCGATACCTGATATTGTCAGCGCAGAATGTAAAACATCGGTTTGTAAATTTAAACTTGCAGCGCCAACGGATAACGATTCATTCGATCATACCCAATGGCGAGAGCTAAACGATAAGTTAATGAAGCAAAAGCTTTGGTTGCAATTTAAAAGAACAACCTCTACTTCAAGCGACACCGAACTAACGTTACTAATGGCAACAGAGCTTTAAAGCGCTGTTGACTTTACAGAGCCATCGACCAGCTCTGTAACTAAAACATCACCGGTTTTAATTTGACCCACAGATTTAACCACCTTCCCTTGTTGTGTTTTAGTGATGCTATAACCGCGTGCTAAAACATTAAGCGGGCTTACCGAATCTAGCTTACTTGCTTGTAATGCCAGGCTATTATTGGCTTGTTGTAATTGTTGTTGTATAGCTTGGTTTAATCTTGCTTGTAACTGCGACAGCTGATGAGAAGCTTGCGCTAGCTTTTTGTCGGGAGATTGACGCATTAAACGTGGCGTTAAATTATTAAGCGTGCGCTCTTGTTGGTACAACCGGCTTTGCATAGCTTGTTGTAAGGCAATACTTAACTCATCTAATCGCTGCGCTTTTTGATTTAGCTGATTGCGCGGGTGGCATAGATTTAAACGATGTTGCAATTGGGTTGCGAGTGCACGCTTATCTGCAATACTATGTTTAAATGCATTATTTAAGCGGTTAATAAGCTGGGTTACTTTGCTATGCAACTCTTGCGTGTTAGGACTGACAAGCTCAGCCGCCGCAGAGGGGGTAGGGGCCCGTATATCGGCAACATAATCACTGATTGTGGTGTCTATTTCATGGCCTACGGCACTTATAATAGGTAAATCACTGTTATGAATAGCGCGGGCGAGTTGTTCGTGGTTAAAACACCACATATCTTCAAGTGAACCACCGCCGCGCCCTAAAATAAGTATGTCTACTTCGTTGCGTGCATTGGCTAACTCTATTTGGTTAATCAAATGTATGTGGGCTTCTTTACCTTGCACCATAGCTGGGTAAATAATGACTTCTAATTGCGGTGCCCGGCGTTTAAGTACGGTTAATATATCTTTTATAGCTGCGCCCGTTGCAGAGGTTATTACACCAATACGGTTTATATTTTGCGGCAGTGGTTTTTTGTATGCAGAGCTAAACAGTCCTTCAGCAGCAAGACGCATTTTTAGCGCATCAAACTCTTGCTTGAGTTGGCCTTCGCCTGCCGGTTCCATATGTTCAACAATTAGCTGGTAATCGCCGCGGGGCTCATAAAGTGATACGCGTGCTTTTACTGTTACTTGTGCGCCGTTTTCTGGGCGGTAACTTTGGCTTCGGTTATTACCTCGCCACATAGCCGCTTTAATTTGTGCTTTGTCATCTTTTAACGAAAAATACCAATGCCCAGAAGCTGGCGCAATAAAATTAGAAATTTCACCGGTAAGCACTAATGAAGCAAAGCCTTGCTCTAGTACTGTTCTGATCTCTCTATTAAGGCGCGAGACGGTATAAACCGTTTGCGAAGGCTTTGAAAGCATAAAAAACAACCTAAAACTATTTATGAGGCAAGTTATAAGGGAAGTTTATCATAAATATTTGCGAAATATTATTTACGAATGCCTATAACGCTGTTAAAATTTGGCCGCAATTCCTTATCTTAGATCCACATGTGAGAAGTTGCCAAAATGCTTAGAATTGCTAAAGAAGCTCTTACCTTTGATGACGTACTTTTAGTACCAGGTCATTCTACTGTTTTGCCACACACGGCAAATATTTCAACTCGCTTAACGCGTGGTATCAAACTTAACTTGCCGCTTATTTCAGCATCTATGGATACTGTTACAGAAGCTCGTTTAGCTATTGCCCTTGCGCAAGAAGGTGGTCTTGGTTTTATTCATAAAAACATGACTATTGAAGAACAAGCGAAAAACGTACGTAAAGTTAAAACCTACGAAGCGGGTATTGTGTCTTACCCGGTAACAGTGACTGCTGATTTAACAATTGCAGATGCTATGGACCTTGCTGAAGAAAAAGGGTTCTCAGGCTTTCCAGTTACCGACCCAGAAAACACTTTAGTAGGTATTGTTACAAGCCGCGATATGCGTTTTGAGACAAAACTTGAACAGCCAATTTCGACTGTTATGACTAAAAAAGAAAAGCTAGTTACCGTTAAGGAAGGCGCAGCTCGCGAAGAAATTTTAGGTTTAATGCACGAACACCGCATTGAGAAGATTTTAGTTGTTGATGATGCGTTTAAACTTAAAGGCATGATCACCGTAAAAGATTATCAAAAAGCGCAAGATAAACCACATGCATGTAAAGACGAGTTAGGTCGTTTACGTGTAGGTGCTGCGGTAGGCGTTGGTGCGGGTACTGATGAGCGTATTGCTGCATTAGTTGAAGCGGGTGTTGATGTATTACTTATCGATACTTCTCATGGCCACTCTCAAGGTGTAATTGACCGCGTATCTGCAACTCGTCAGGCTTATCCAGATCTTCAAATTGTAGCGGGTAACGTTGCAACTGCTGAGGGAGCAATAGCGCTAGCTGATGCCGGTGTTGATGCAGTAAAAGTAGGGATCGGCCCTGGTTCTATTTGTACAACCCGTATTGTTACCGGTTGTGGTGTTCCACAAATCACGGCTATTTCAGATGCAGTTGATGGCTTAAAAGGCCGCGACATTCCAGTGATTGCCGATGGTGGTATTCGTTTTTCAGGCGACATTGTGAAAGCGCTTGTTGCGGGTGCATCGTGTGTAATGGTGGGCTCAATGCTCGCAGGCACCGAAGAAGCGCCTGGCGAAGTAGAACTATACCAAGGGCGTTACTACAAATCATACCGTGGTATGGGCAGCTTAGGCGCGATGGACCAAAAAGAAGGTTCATCAGATCGCTACTTCCAAAAATCAAACGAAGCTGACAAGTTAGTACCTGAAGGTATTGAAGGTCGCGTAGCGTATAAAGGGCCAATAGCGACTATTATTCACCAGCAGGTAGGTGGCCTTCGCAGCGCAATGGGCTTAACGGGTTGTGCAACAATTGAAGAGCTAAACACTAAGCCTCAGTTTGTGCGTGTTACATCTGCAGGTATGGGTGAGTCGCATGTTCATGATGTGCAAATTACCAAAGAAGCACCAAATTACCGCTTAGGTTAAACAACGACTTGAAATTACGGGGCTGGCTTTACCAGCCCTCTTTAATAGCCACTAAGCAAATTAGTGGAATTTAGCATCTACTTTACGAGATACTCCATGAGCAAAGATATTCACGATTCACGAATTCTCATTTTAGACTTTGGTTCACAATACACTCAGCTAATTGCTCGCCGTATACGCGAAATTGGTGTTTACTGTGAGCTGTGGGCATGGGATGTGACTGAAGAGCAAATTCGCGAATTTAACCCACAAGGTATTATTCTTTCTGGTGGCCCAGAGTCAACCACACTTGAAAACAGCCCGCGCGCTCCTGAGTATGTGTTTAATGCAGGCGTTCCTGTATTAGGCATTTGTTATGGCATGCAAACAATGGCTACTCAGCTTGGTGGTAGTGTTCACAGCTCTGATAAAAAAGAGTTTGGTTATGCGCAAGTTGAAAAGGTAGGCAACTGTGCATTGTTTGATGCAATTGAAGATCATATTACCGATGGCGGCAATGGCGTTTTAGACGTATGGATGAGCCACGGCGATAAAGTAATGGAAGTACCAGGAAGCTTTAGCACTACAGCTAAAACACCAACGTGTCCGCATGCTGCTATGTCTAACGAAGAAAAACGTTTTTACGGCGTACAGTTTCACCCAGAAGTAACGCACACTCATCAAGGGCAACGTTTATTAGAGCGCTTTGCTATTGATATTTGTGGTTGTGAAAAACTGTGGACTCCAGCAAAAATTATTGATGATGCCATTGAGCGCATTAAAGAAACCGTTGGCGACGACGAAGTTATCTTAGGCTTATCAGGCGGTGTTGATTCATCGGTTGTAGCTATGCTTATTCATCGTGCCATTGGTGATAGATTAACATGTGTATTTGTTGATAACGGTTTACTTCGTTTAAACGAAGGTCAGCAAGTAATGGACATGTTTGGCAACAAGTTTGGTTTAAACATTGTTAAGGTTGATGCTGAAGATCAATTTTTAGCTGACCTTGCCGGTAAGTCAGATCCAGAAGATAAGCGTAAAGCTATTGGCCATACTTTCATTAATGTATTTGATGAGCAAGCTAAAAAACTTAAGAATGCTAAATGGTTAGGTCAAGGTACCATTTACCCAGACGTTATTGAGTCAGCAGCATCTGCTACAGGTAAAGCACACGTTATCAAATCTCACCACAATGTGGGCGGATTACCAGATGACATGAAAATGGGTCTAGTTGAGCCACTTCGTGAGTTATTTAAAGATGAAGTACGTAAAATTGGTTTAGAGCTAGGTTTACCGTACGACATGCTTTACCGCCACCCATTCCCTGGTCCTGGTTTAGGTGTACGTGTACTTGGTGAAATTAAAAAAGAGTATTGTGATTTACTTCGCCGTGCAGATGCTATTTTCATTGAAGAGCTACACAAAGCCGAGCTTTATCATAAAGTAAGCCAAGCGTTTACTGTGTTCTTACCGGTTAAATCGGTAGGAGTTATGGGTGATGCACGTAAATACGATTGGGTTGTGTCACTGCGCTGTGTTGAAACTATCGACTTTATGACTGCGCGTTGGTCACATTTACCGTATGAGTTTTTGGGTGTGGTTTCTAACCGTATTATTAACGAAATTGATGGTATTTCACGCGTTGTTTACGATATTTCTGGTAAGCCACCGGCAACTATTGAGTGGGAATAATTTACCCTGCATTTAGTTATGTAAATTAAAGTGATAAAAAACGGCGAATTAGCATGCTAATTCGCCGTTTTGTTTATTTAAAAAGCAGTTAAACTAAATGTGTGATTTTTCTCTTTACCTTTAGCGAAACTTCTCTATAATTCGTCGTCATTGCAGGGGCGTAGTTCCAATTGGTAGAACAGCGGTCTCCAAAACCGACGGTTGGGAGTTCGAATCTCTCCGCCCCTGCCATTTCTTCTTTACATCGTATTTATTAATTCTTATATTATCTTACTTCCTCATTTCATCGAGTCGTTATGCATTCACGGTACGCAGCTGTTTTTGATATTGAAAATCTCGAATTAAATACTCACTTTCGACCAGTAAATACTGAACCCCTTAGAAATAATGTTGAAAAAGAATTAACGCCTGCTTCATTTGAATCCCTTGAGCTTTCTAGCCAATTACTTGCAGATATTAATCGTGCAGCAGTGCCTGTAGCTATAAATAGCGTGGTGAAAAGCAAGCACATGCAATTAACGGGTGATCAGCTTGAATTGCCATCCCCACAACTAAATGCAACCGATAAACGTGCTTTGTGGGCTTTAATAAGTGAACACCTTGATAAACTTTAAACCTGTAAATAATGATGCCGTAGAAGCGCTTATAGCTATTGAAAACGCGTGTCATAGTCATCCTTGGACTTTAAAAACGATGAGTTCATGTATTGGTGGGCGTTATTTTAATTTAGCGGCTTTTGATAGTGGCATACTCGTTGGTTTTTACATTGGTGAAAAAGCAGGGCCCGATTTTACGCTTATGGATATATGCGTGAAGCCTGAGCACCAAGGTAAGGGGATTGCTAAGCAGCTATTGAGTAAATTTATAGAGCACGGTGAACAGCAAAATGCCGAAAATTTATTTTTAGAAGTTCGAGAGTCAAATACGCGTGCAATTAAACTTTATGAGCAAGCTGGGTTTATAGAGATGTCGGTACGAAAGAATTATTACCCAAGTGATGATGCAACTAAAAACGGTTTTGAAGATGCTATTTTAATGGGTATGGCATTAAGCTTAGGGTTTATGTAATTCTTTTTAGTTGCAGGCAGCCAACTGTTTTATTTTGAGTTAATAGCCTGCTGTATTGCCACTATTACTGAGTTTATAATTTCATCTCTTTGTGATTTATCGTTACTTTTTAGGTTTTCTTCAAGGTTGCCAGCGCTTTTGTAAATGGCATCAAAGTTAAAACATCCTGCGCTGCCTTTAACACTATGCGCAACTGCTTTTAGGCTTTCCCAATCTTGTGCATGGTGAAATGTTTTTATTTGTTCCAAATAACTGGGTAAGTTTGCTAAGTAATTATCAGATATCTGTTGAAACTTTTCACTTTTTAACAAGTCATCCCACTTATTTTGATTATCCTTTTCAAGGTGCAAGTAGCTAACAAGTACGTTTTCGAGGGCATCTTTATCTATTGGTTTTCCAAGCGCTTTGTCGCAGCCAGCTTCTATATAGGTACCAATATCGTGATTCATTACGTTTGCGGTAAGTGCAATAATGGGACCGTCGTAAGCAGCATGTCGTAGCATTTTGGTGGCTTCAAGCCCACCCATGACGGGCATTTGCATATCCATAATAATGAGTTGATAGTCGTTTACTAGCGCCATTTCTACGGCTTGTGCACCATTATTAGCTATGTCAGGCTCAAGCCCCCAAGTTTGCAACAGCAACTTAATTAGTAGCTGATTATCTGGGTTATCTTCAGCAACCAAAATATTTGCGTCAAAGCTGTTAGTCGCAAATGATAATAGAGGGTCTTTTTCAGGGGTTAATTGTGCATGATCGACAAGCAGCTCAAGCTCGGGTGTTTTGCCTTTTAAGTGGCAAGCAGCACTAATTGAAAATTCACTTCCTTCGCCCACTTCGCTTTCTAGTTTTATGTCGCCACCCAATAAATTTGCCAGATTTTTGGATATACATAATCCTAACCCAGTACCACCAAAGCGACGTGTAGTTGTCGCATCTGCTTGTTCAAACGGTTTAAATACACGAGAAATTTGATGCTCAGACATACCAATACCGGTGTCGGTTATTACAAACTCAATGAGGTTGCTTTTAGCATGATAATGCACACAAATAGAGACATGCCCTTGCTCTGTAAATTTAACGGCGTTGTTGGCCACATTAATTAAAATTTGTTTTAAGCGTGTTACATCAGTGTATATAGTTTGCGGTATTGGTAAGTCAAAAATAATATTAAGTTCTAAACGCTTTTCTTGCGCCAGTGGCGTTATGATTGACTCAATATCATGGATTAACTGCACAACGTTCACAGAGGCTTGCTCTACAGCTAATTTTTCAGCTTCAATTTTAGATAAATCCAAAATATTGTTAATGAGTTCAAGTAAGTGCTTTGAGTTTCGTAAAATAGTACTTAAATGTTGTTTGTCGTTTACTATTTTATCGTTATGTAGCAACTGCTCTGTAAAGCCCATAATAGCGGTGAGAGGGGTTCGTATTTCATGACTCATGTTTGCTAAAAAACGACTTTTAAGTTGGTTAGCTTGCTCTGCTTGAGTAATAGCGAGTTCAAGTTGGCTATTCATAGACTCAAGCGCTTGAGTTCGGCTTTCCACCTTGTCTTCTAGGTGATGTTTGTATTCTTCGAGTTGTTGTTGATAGTGCCTAATTTGATTAACCATGTGGTTAAAGTCGTTAAACAGTATGCCTACTTCGTCATCGGTATGAGCGGGTAAGCTTACTGCTAAGTCACCGTCACCTACTCGGTGACTGGCTGCACCTAATAGCTCTATTGGATTTAACAATAGGTTACGTACAACAACAAATATCAAGATAGGTAACGAGATCACTGAAATAATAACAATCAGACCCGTAATTAAGCTAATGGCTTTGCCCGACTGATGAAGTACCGCTTTGGGAATTGTTGATACGTAATAATAGCCGCCGCTCATTTGTACGGCAAAAATCATACGTTCGATTTTATCAATGCTCGATAACTCAATGGTAGAAAGTGAGCCTATGTCGGCCAAATCGCGAACCTTATTAAGTTCATATTCGCTAATGTACTGGCCTCGTAAATTATAATTAGAGCTAAATAGTATTTTACCGTCTTTGGTCAACAATAAATTGAGCGTATTGTTATAAGGCGCTTCTAAAATACTGGTATTTAAAATTGAAGGCTCAACATTTACAACAATAAACCCCAGTTGTTGTGGACGTTTTAGGTAATAACCCACGCTGTCTATTCGTTGCACAAAATACAGGCTGGTTGTGCCGTCGGGTTTTTGAACCATAAACTGCTGTTGGCTCAAATTGCTTTGTATAACCTGATTAAAAAAGGGGTAGTTTTTAGGCGCTATGGTTAAATTATTTGAATGATAGGCGTCACTTTTACCACTAGCCGACACTAGATTTATACTAATAATGTCAGGGTAGGCTTCGCTGTAACTGGCAAATACATCCATTAGAGCGCCAAGCCTGCGCGTATAATTTCCGTCTAAAAGTGCGTCATTGGCCAAAAAGTCGTTAAGTACCGGAGAGCGAGAAAGTAGCTTAGTGGTAGAGTGGAATGAGTCTATGTAGTTAAACGCTTTTTGTTGTTGCTGCTCAACAAAGCGGCTCATGATTAGATCGGCTTGTTTTTGCGTAGAGTTAGTTACATTAGTTAACGTAAACCCACCTAAAAATAGCAGGGGCAATATAACAAGCGGGGTTATATACCATAATAATCTAATGCTTAACTTACTGGTTTTCATTAACTAACTAATATCCTTGACGCAATCTTTTTATAGTATGCGTTACAAGTTTATTAAACAAGCCTGCGCTTAACTCATCGCTAAAATATAAACTTTAGTTAGAGGTAACTTCCCCTTTATGCGTAGGTTTTAATTACTTAATTAAGTAAAAGTTTTTATTTTGCTTGAGTCAAATTACAAACTAAACGGCCTGAGTTTAAATATTGATAAAAAAGATCAGTTAATAACTAACCATTGATTGTTTAAAGGGTCAAGATCAGCGAAAATAGTCTTTAATTACGATTAACATAACGGATCGCAAACTAGGAGCTAATTTACTCTTGGTTTTGGTGTGTTGAGGTTTCGGGGTTTAGCAGTTTTAGCCTTTAAACGTCTGCACACTTTATGGTGATATTATCCGTATTCAAACTATAAGAACTTTTTAATGGCAGACCAAAATCTCCTTAGCGAAATAAATAAACGACGTACTTTTGCAATTATATCTCACCCGGATGCAGGTAAAACCACCATCACCGAAAAAGTACTTTTGTTCGGACAAGCGATTCAAAAAGCCGGAACGGTAAAAGGCCGTGGCTCTAATCAGCATGCAAAGTCTGACTGGATGGAAATGGAAAAAGAGCGTGGTATATCGGTTACTACCTCTGTAATGCAGTTTCCGTATAACAATGCGCTGGTTAATTTACTTGATACCCCTGGACACGAAGACTTCTCAGAAGATACGTACCGTACTCTTACCGCAGTAGATTCGTGTTTAATGGTTATTGATGCCGCAAAAGGTGTAGAAGAACGTACCCGTAAGCTAATGGAAGTTACGCGCCTACGTACCACGCCTATTGTGACCTTCATGAATAAGTGTGACCGTGATATTCGTGACCCAATGGAGCTGCTTGATGAAGTAGAAACAGAGCTAAATATTGCCTGTGCGCCTATTACTTGGCCAATTGGTTGTGGTAAAGAGTTTAAAGGTGTTTATCACATTCATAATGACGAAGCGGTTTTATACAAAACAGGCCAAGGTCATACAATTCAGGAAGTTCGCACTGTTAAAGGCCTTGATAACCCAGAGCTAGATACCGCCATTGGTGAAGAACTCGCTGAGCAACTACGTGAAGAGCTAGAGCTTGTTATAGGTGCTTCAAACGAGTTTGACCTTGAACTATTTTTAGCGGGTGAGCTTTCGCCAGTGTACTTTGGTACCGCCCTTGGTAACTTTGGTGTAGACCATGTACTTGATGGTTTAACACAGTGGGCGCCAACGCCGCTACCGCGTGAAACAGAAGACCGCCAAGTAATCGCAACGGAAGAGAACTTTACTGGTTTTGTATTTAAAATACAGGCTAACATGGATCCAAAACACCGTGACCGTATTGCCTTTATGCGTATTGTGTCGGGTAAATACAGTCAAGGCATGAAGATGAATCATGTACGCCTTGGTAAACAGGTGAGTATTTCAGATGCAGTAACCTTTATGGCGGGCGATCGCGAGCGTGCAGCAGATGCATTCGCGGGCGATATTATTGGTTTACATAACCACGGTACTATTCAAATTGGTGATACCTTTACACAAGGCGAAAAGCTTAAATTTAGCGGTATTCCAAACTTTGCGCCTGAGCTATTTCGTCGTATTCGTTTGCGCGATCCGCTTAAACAAAAGCAGCTATTAAAAGGTTTAGTACAGCTTTCTGAAGAAGGTGCAGTACAAGTATTTAGACCGCTCATTAATAACGACTTAATTGTAGGCGCGGTAGGTGTACTTCAGTTTGACGTAGTTGTAGCGCGCTTAAAAGCTGAGTACAACGTAGATGCAATTTACGAAGGCGTAAACGTAAATACAGCACGTTGGGTAAGCTCAACTGACGTTAAAAAGTTTGAAGAGTTTAAACGTAAGTGCGAAAGCAACTTAGCACTTGATGGTGGCGATAACCTAACTTACATAGCACCGAGCCGTGTAAACCTTAATTTATCGACAGAGCGTTACCCAGAAGTAACCTTTAACCATACTCGCGAAAACTAGAATCGACTGACTAAAGTAAACTGAAAGCCTGCTATGGCGGGCTTACAAAGGTAAATAATATAATGAACATTCGTACCATTTTAGTGGAAAAAGCCATTGCCGCCATGACCGCAGCAGGCCTACCAGAAGACACAAACCCAGCGGTTACACAAAGCACACGCCCACAATTTGGTGACTACCAAATTAATGGTGCAATGGGCGCCGCTAAAAAAATGAAAAGCAACCCACGTGAGCTTGCGCAAAAAATTATTGATAACCTAGATGTAACCGACATTGCTGAAAAAACAGAAATTGCCGGCCCAGGTTTTATTAATATTCATTTAAAGCCTGAGTTTTTAGCCAACAGTGTAAAAGCAGCAAACAGCGATACAAAACTGGCTGTAAACGAGCACGCAAATCCGCAAACTGTTGTTGTAGATTACTCATCACCTAACCTTGCAAAAGAAATGCACGTAGGCCATTTACGTTCAACCATTATTGGTGATGCCATTGTACGTGCGCTTGAATTTAGAGGCGATAAAGTCATTCGTCAAAACCACATGGGCGATTGGGGCACACAATTTGGTATGCTAATTGCGCATTTAGAAGATCAAATTAGCCAAGGCGTAGACTTAGAGTCGGTAGCGCTTGCTGATTTAGAAACGTTTTACCGCGATGCTAAAAAACGTTTTGACGATGAAGAAGGCTTTGCCGATAAAGCCCGTGATTACGTTGTTAAACTACAAGGCGGCGACGCGCACTGTGAAAAGCTATGGAAGCTATTTATAGCGACCTCTGTTAAACACTCTGAAGAAGTTTACAAACGTCTAAACGTAACGCTTACTCAAGCTGATATTATGGCTGAAAGTGCTTATAATAGTGAGCTTAACGACATTATTAGCCTATTAAAAGATAAAAACATAGCTGTAGAGTCGCAAGGTGCACAAGTAGTATTTTTAGATGAGCTTGCAAATAAAGACGGTGAGCCATCGGCGTTTATTGTGCAAAAATCTGGCGGCGGCTTTTTGTATGCAACCACCGATTTAGCCGCGTGTGATTACCGCTCAAATAAATTGGGTGCTGAGCGTATTTTAATATTTGTTGATGCGCGCCAAAGCCTGCACTTCAATCAAGTAGAGCTTACAGCACGAAAAGCTGGCCTTTTACGCGATGAAACAAGCTACGAGTTTTGCCCGTTTGGCACCATGATGGGCGCCGATGGTAAACCATTTAAAACCCGTACTGGTGGTACTGTTAAGCTTGCCGACTTGCTTGAAGAGTCAATTAGCCGTGCAGCAACAAAACTAGCTGAGCGTGAATCTGATTTATCGGATCATGAACGTAGCGAAATTGCCCGTAAAGTAGGTATTGGCGCCGTTAAATATGCTGATCTTTCTAAACATCGTACCAGCGATTACATATTCAACTGGGACAGCATGTTAAGCTTTGAAGGCGCGACAGCACCTTACTTACAATATGCTTATACCCGTGTACGCAGTATTTTCCGTAAATCAGGTGTCGATGCCGCTACGCTAAATGCTGATGTAGCCATAGCCGAGCCGCAAGAAAAAGCACTCGCGCTTAAACTACTGCAGCTTGAAGAAGTGCTTGATTTAATGATCTCAGAGGCTACTCCACACGTATTATGTGGGTACTTGTACGAGCTTGCTAGCCTATACATGACGTTCTACGAAGCCTGCCCAGTACTCAAAGAAGGCGTAGAGCCAAGCGTACGTGACAGCCGTTTAGTGTTGTGTAATTTAGTGGCAGATACGCTAAAAACAGGATTGGATTTGTTAGGCATTGAAGTCATGGAGCAAATGTAATCACCGTCGTATTTTAACCTAATACTGCGTTATCCACCCCGACTTACCCTAATCACATACAAATCGTATGCTCATAGGGATAAGTAGGGGTGAATGCCTTGTCTTAGGCTAAACTACTTAGGTGAACCTTCTGCTGCGTGTAGTTCGCTTTAGCTGCGTTGGTAAAACTATTTATCCTAAGTCACATACAAACCGTATGCTCCTTGGCATAAATAGTTTTACCGCCTTGCTAGCACTTCTACACTTGCAGATGGTAGGTTTGACCGTAGGTTGGGTTGAGTGAAACGAAACCCAACATTAACCAAGCACTAACCCAAAATATAAAATTGTTCTTATTACTGATTACTATTGATTGCCTGACCTTAACTTACCCACATACGCTTTAATAAACAGAGAAGGATTTGTTTATGAAACTCGAAGACATCCGCCGTGAATACCTGCAAGACGCGCTAAGCGAAGATAACTTGCAAGATGATCCATTCAAACAATTTGAAACGTGGCTTGAGCATGCTGTGGGCAGTAATATCCCAGACCCAACGGCCATGGTGGTCGCTACGGTTGATGAAACCGGGCAACCTTCACAGCGTATTGTATTGTTAAAACATTTAGATGATAACGGGTTTGTATTTTTTACTAATACCGGCTCACGCAAAGCGCAAGAGCTAAAAGGCAATAACAAAATATCGCTGCACTTTCCGTGGCACCATATGGAGCGCCAAGTGATTGTATACGGCGAGGCAAAACCATTACCTACATCAGCCGTGGCAAAATACTTTTTATCGCGTCCTAAAGAAAGCCAATTAGCAGCATGGGCGTCGCAACAAAGTAGGCCAGTGTCGTCGCGAAAAGTACTTATGGAAACCTTTGCTAATATGAAAAGCAAGTTTGCTAAAGGTGAAATTCCACTGCCTGATTTTTGGGGCGGTTACTGTGTTGTGCCTGCTAAAATTGAGTTTTGGCAGGGTGGTGCACACCGCTTACATGACCGTTTTATGTACCAGCGCCAAGCAGATAACAGCTGGCAAGTTACACGCTTAAACCCTTAATAAATTGATGATTGAGTAACCGTGCAATTTATTGACTCTCATTGCCATCTCGACTTTAGCGAGTTTGATTCAATTCGTGAATCGCTCATAAACGAGTGTATAGCAAAGGGAGTCAATCAGTTTGTTGTACCGGGTATTACGCTCGCCCAATCGCATACTCTTATCAAACTCAAAGCTACTTTTCCAAGTATAAAAATAGCTGCAGGGTTACATCCATATTTTTTAGATCAACATAAAGAATCGCACATAGAAGCACTTTTTGAGTTCGGGGTTGCAAATAAGCATCATTTAATAGCTATAGGTGAGTGTGGGCTTGATAGAAGTATCGAAGACCTTGCAAAACAAACGAGTTTGTTTGAGCAGCAAATAACGATTGCTAATGAGCTAAATTTGCCGCTTATTGTCCATCATCGGCAAAGTCATGATTTAATTTCGCAATCTTTTAAACGCTGTAAGCCAAAATATGGTGGAGTGATACATGCGTTTTCTGGCTCACTACAGCAAGCACAGTATTATATTAAACAGGGTTTTAAATTAGGCGTGGGTGGGGTTATAACTTACGAGCGCGCAGCTAAAACTCGTAATGTAATTACTCAAATTGAACCTCAGCACTTAGTGCTCGAAACCGATTCGCCCTCAATGCCACTAAATGGTCATCAAGGTGAGATTAATACGCCGCTTCATATCCCTAATGTGTTCAACGCTCTGTGTAGTTTAAAACAAAGTAGCGATAAAGAGGTGCTAGCTAAAATGCTCTACGACTCTTGCTCTGAGGTTTTTCGTATATAGCGGTTTACTTGCCAACGCTTTAAGCCACGGCCCAATTGCCATGTAAAAATACATGCAATAACTAGCATTAATAAAACCTGACGACCCAAATCATGAAAATGGCTGTGGCTATCTGAAATAGCAGCTCGTGTTAAATAGGTTACCGAAACAAACCCTAGAGGGCGATCATCATCGCTTACAACGGGTTCAACAAATGGTGTTTTAAGTTTACTTATTCCTGGAGTCGATTCTGGAAGTTGACCTAAAATATGGTGTGACTGCCAATTATCACTGCTGGCGACTAAAATCCCCTGATGATCATAAATGGTAGCCGACAGTACAAATTCGTCTTTAGCTATGTCGTTACAAATAGTGTTTAACTGAGGTTTGTTTTTTTCTATCAGTGGTGTTTTAACGTTTAAAGCCATAAATTGAGTTAAGCTTTGTGCTGTGTTGTCGGCGCTATCATATAATAACTGATGGCTTTGAAAGCTACTATTTACACCTACCCAACTAAGCAATACAAAACAGCCAGCAGCTAATAATAACCGTAAAAGTCGTTTCTTTTGTGATGCCGATATTGGATTTTTAAGATGGTTATTTTTCATAGTCACCGTATATGCTACTGACAGAATTTTGATTTGATGTTACAACTACTACTATAACCTTAAATTAACCCCGATGGCGAATTTAGCATTCATATTACCGCTTCAATTCGTTTTATATCAGTGGAATAAAAATAAACACGGAGATCCCATGTCGCAAATCAGCATGGCACAGCTTACTTCTCAGCAATCATTGTCAATGTTAACGCTCAACCAATGGTTTGCTCATAACAACGGGATTTTTACACTATTTGATGGTGTTCCAAATACACAAGAAGGGTTGTTTAGTATTGCATTTGCAGGTGACTTTAATGCGACAAGTATAGATACTTTTATTCAGTTTTTAGCTCATCATGGGCAAACGGTCACAGCATTATGCCAATACCAGCCTGATTTGGGCTTATCTCCAGCACTTTGTTTTTATACTCAAAATACAACGCAATCTATTAATCCATTAACGCTTAAAGCGTTTTCAGAAACACTAGAGTGCCAACTAGTACAAATTAATACACCGCCTAACCTTTACGAGTCGGGCTTGTTAGTAATGGATATGGATTCAACAGCGATTACTATTGAATGTATTGATGAAATAGCACGCTTAGCAAATGTGTACGATGATGTGGCATCTGTAACAGCCCTCGCAATGGCAGGTAAACTCGATTTTAGTGAAAGCTTAAATCAGCGCGTAGGTAAGCTTAAAGGCATTGAAAAAAACCTTATTGAAGAGTTAAAAAATACCCTGCCACTTATGCCGGGCATAAAAGCCTTGTGCCAAGTACTAAAGCATCACAATTGGTATTTAGCAATTGCATCGGGCGGTTTTGTACCTTTTGCAGAGCGTGTTAAGGAGCTAATAAATTTAGATGAAGTACATGCAAATGTGCTTGAATTTAAAGATGATAAATTAACTGGTAAGGTACTTGGTACGATTGTGGATGCACAGCAAAAAGCGGTTATTTTAGAGTCTTTGCAAGCTAAGCTCGGACTTGAAAAAATACAAACAGTGGCGATTGGCGATGGTGCAAATGATCTCGTTATGATGGCAAAGGCTGGGCTTGGGGTTGCTGTTCATGGTAAACCAAAAGTAGTTGAGCAAGCGCAAGCAGCTATTTGTAAAGGCTCGTTATTACAGTTACTTTATATGCTCGCTATTCCGTTAAACAAAAAATAACGATGGCATATTAGCGTTAAACCGCTTAGCGAGAGCGGTTTAACCAAAGCAGTTTACGACGGCCCATTTGGTCAACCTTTTGTTGATCTAACTCAAAATGACTTAAAGCTTCTTCTGTAATATCAACCACATCACCCACACCTGTTACCGACCATAAAGCTTCTTCCAACTCTTTAGCTTTATGTAATGCGTATTGACTCACATAGCTAAGCTCGCTGGATAGGTAATCTGTATCTGGGCGACCAGTACGTGAAATATATAGTCGCATAACAAATATAATTTGAGACTTAATCCCCTTGCTAATTTGTTCATTAAAGCTGCTGTAATCTTCACCTAATATACACTGGCTTTGAATAGCTTCGGTGACTTTATCTTGTCGGGGGTCAAAATTGATTGCCAGTGTAAACGCAAGTGGCGGATCTTGTCTGCTGAGATCTTTTATATTTGGAGTGATCACATTTAAAATTTGCTCGTTAGTTATTATACTCGACACGTCCGTTTTATTGCTCAGTAAACCAAAGTTTTGTAAAAGTACATGCAGCGGGCTTGAATATAAACCATAACCAATTGCACCCACTTTAAAATGTGCCGCTTCTTTGTGTAAATACAGCGGAAACTGGCAAACGCTTTTTGTTACCATGTTTCTAAGTGCTGTAGAAAGCCCTTCAATTTTAGGAGCCTCTTCACTTACCTTTAATTTGTCTTTGTTATTTTCAATCAATTGTGTGAAAAAACTAACGCCAGCATGGGGTAAGTCAGCCACTCTATTGGCTTTTAAGTTAACAGTGGTCAGTGACTTACTGATAGCCATAACCTCGTACTTGAGTTCGTTTAATGCATGCTTTTTAGTTATTTTTTGTAAATCAGGGAATGTTAAAAAGACAATGTCGCCTTTTTTAAAGCTAACAGGCTGATCGCACTCTAGTTGTAGTCCCATGGCTGAAAAATCGCGTGTATGTCCACTCAATACCGTATCATTTATATGTAATTTAACGTCGGTTTTATATAAATAGCGTTTATGCGAGCGTAAATTTACATACTCAAGCGCAACAATGTCTAAATAGGGAGCCGTTTTATGTTTGGCATGCCCAAAAAGTTTAAGCTGATTGACCAAAGCTTTATCGTAAGTTATTTGTTTATAACGCGATTGCTCAACGCTATTACCTATACTAGTTAGTACAACAATATATTTTACGTCTTTAACTAATCCTTCAACGCGAGGCGAAGGAGGTTTGTTAAGTTTTTCAATCTTACTACCAGCAGAATTTGGCAGTGAAAGTGGTATGTAAGCATCATCAGGATGACTCGGCATTATTTGAATTTTAAAGCATTGCCAGCTTTCTTTTTGACTACCAAACCCTAAAAATAAATCACGTAGTTTGGCATTATTGTTTAATTCAGTGCGGGTTGCTGAATAGTAATAAATCTTTCCAGAGGACACATGTGTAAAGGTGTACAGGTAATCTTCTTTAACTGCTGTTGGTTGTGTTAATAACCCACTGACCCGTTTATGGTTAAGCACGTTGTATAAGCAAGGTACACTTCTTTCATCGGTAAAGTAGCGCTGAATAAAAATATTATTTTCGGTTGTTAGGCTTAAACTAGGATAATACTGATCGTCTTTTTTACTTAAAAACACATACAATGAAGTAACACGAGGTATGTAATATTGCTCATAACCTTTTGATACAACCGCATCGAGTGTGTTATCTAAATTAACTTTGTAGCGGCGTTTATTTCCGTGAATAAAGCTTTCTAAAAAGTTATCAAAGGCTTCATTATTTTCAACGTAAGTTCGCTTTAAACGAATATGATTAAATTCACGTGAGATATTCTCAACGGCAACTACTTCATATTGAATGCCATTTTTTAAACCCAGTTCAAAGTCTTGCTCTAGACCCACCAAACGCATTGCTATTAGTTGGCCTTTTCTGATTATGTTTCGCTTTGCCAGCTTTATTTTACAGCCGCTCAAGGAAATATCAGAGGTACTTGCTTTAATATTTTTCTTATCGTTATATTCAATAGAAACTTTTATTGAATAATTCATTCTTTCTTCTGCACGGCTTTCGTAAGATGCAAATTTAATAACATTGGTATTTAGTAAATCTTCTTGCTCTTGCTTATTCCCTTTTTCGGCGGCTTCTTTTTGCATTACGCGGTGATTATTTTCCGTATTCATAACCGCTTCGTAAACAGCAAGTGTGTATTTACCATGCTGTTTTAATGCGCTTTCAAACACTTCAATGGCCGTTTCATCCATAAAGTGCTGTTTACCATTATGTTCGTAAGGTTTTACTTGTCCTGTAACTAAACCGCGTAGATCAATAAAGCGCTCGACAGGCTGAGAAAGGCGCGACATTTCCATTTTAATTAAAAACTGTTCAGGCTTCGTAAGCTCTGCTGTTTTTGATTTAAAAATTAGGTCAAACTTGGCGTTGCCTAAATATTGTTTTAGCTCATTAACGAGGGACTCGTGTTTGAGCATGATGTCATCAGCCATTTATAAAACCATCACCGTCTCTTTGAAAAAGTAGGTATACTATTAAATCCATTTATTAGAAATTCAATAAACGTGAACCGTGCTATGTTATTAATATAGGTACGGTTTTGGAGCAACTACCATTTAGTTTTTGTTATTATGTGTTATGTGCCATTTTATTGGCAAGTTACTTTTATTCAATTTTAAAGCAAAAACTGTGCCCTAAGATATATAAAGGTAAAACAGTTAATTAGGTAATGATTGTGGCTTAAGAAATTTGCACAGGCAAGCTATGTTGCTATGTAAATAGATGAAATGGCAAAATAACAACAAAACAGTACGCATTTTTAAATTCAATGATTAATAAATAAGGTTATTAATGGCTAAAGCGGCAAAAGTAGAGTTTGTTTGTACAGAGTGTGGCATGAACTATCAACGTTGGCAGGGGCAATGTCGTTGCGGTGCGTGGAATACATTAGCTGAATTTAAACCTTCAGCAGGGCAAAGTAAAAAAGCAACTGCACGCTCAAGTGTTGGCGGTTATGCCGGAGGTATTGGTGGTGGTTCTAAAAAAATTAATGACATAGCGACCGTTGAAGCCGAAAAACGACTCACAGAAATAGGCGAGCTTGACCGTGTTTTAAGTGGTGGTGTTACTACGGGTTCTGTAAATATTATTTCGGGCGATCCTGGTGCGGGTAAAACAACGCTTTTATCTGACTTGGTGGCAAGAATGTCAAAGCGTATGCCGTCTCTTTACTGTACCGCTGAGGAATCTTTGTCGCAGTTTAAAAATCGTGTTAACCGCTTAAAGTTAGACTATAACGCCGATGAGCTTTATTTGCTTTCAGAAACCAGCGTTGAGACCATTATTGAAGAGCTTGATAAAAATAAAATAAAATTTGCAGTCATCGACTCCATTCAAGCCGTTGTTACAGACACTGCAAATGGCAGTCCAGGCTCTCCTTCGCAAGTTAAAAGTGCAGCTCAAGCATTAACTCAATATTGTAAGCAGAATGACGTGACCATGTTTATTATTGCTCACGTGAATAAAAATAACGAAATTGCAGGCCCGCAAACCTTGGTGCACATTGTTGATGCGCTATTACACATAGACACCAATGATGGACAAATTCGTACCTTACGTGCCAATAAAAACCGCTTTGGTGACATTGATACTGTGGGTATTTTTAAAATGTGTGAGCGTGGAATGTTAAGCGTAGACAACCCGAGTGAGATATTTTTATCGGGCTCGACGACTGAATCCCCGGGGTCGTCTATTACCTGTATCCGTAAAGGTAATCGGAATCTATTGCTTGAAATACAATGTTTAACAACAGAAACCGAGGCTGAATTTCCACAGCGTGTTTGTGTCGGTTTAAATATGAACCGCATAAAAATGCTTACAGGTATTTTACGTAAACATACAAAAACAAAAATATTTCACGATACCTTTTTTAATATTGTGGGTGGTTTAAAAATTGATGAATCAGAAACCTGTATAGATTTAGCCCTTGTTACTGCGTTACTAAGTAGCTTGAACGAGTTTGTTGTGCCTCGAACCACTTGTATTATGGGGGAGTTGAGTTTAAACGGTGATGTGCGACCAATAGACAGCGGCGTACCACGAGTTAAAGAAGCTGCACAGCATGGTTTTACAGAAATATTTATCCCGTTTCGTAACTACCATAAATCAATGGAAGGCCTAGGCGCTAAAATAACTCCAGTAAAAACGGTACATGAGTTATTGAGCCTGATTAATTAACGCTTACAGCGACTGGTATGCAATGTTACTCTTGGGTTAATACAATTTTTATAAAAAATAGAATAAGGAAATAATATGAAAAAATTAATTATAGCCGCAGCGATTATTGCCGCAGGTGTTGGCGGCGTTAGCTACGCTAACTATGTTGCAACCCAAGAGGTTCGTGCTGAAGTAGACAAGCAGCTGGCCATGGTGAGTGAGCAAACGGGTGCAACATTTAAATATGCTGGCTTATCTGCAAGTGTTATTTCAAAAAGTGTTGAAATTACAAGTATGGAAGTAATAAGCCCTGAGGGCGAGAGTGTGGCCAACGTTCAAAGTATTGAAGTTAAAGGTTACGAAACCGATAAAATTTCGCCGCATACATCGCTTGATGTAAAAAATCTGACGCTCAGTAAAGACTTTATTGCCACACTGCCTGCTGACACAAATGCCATATTAGCGTCAGCAAGTTACAACCTGCATTCATCTTTAGATTATAATGAAGAGTCGGGTGAAAGCGATATGGTTGTAAAGCTCGATGCTCAAGATGTGATCAGTTTTAATATGGACATAGGGCTAGCTAATTCTAAACCGCTTATGGATACGTCGCTTGCGATGAGCAAAGAACAAAAGCAAGCGGGTGATACCCCTCTAACTTATGAGCAGCAACTGCAACAGCAAACACGTATGATGCAAGCAATGAGCAAGCTTGAACCCCGTAACGCAAGCTTTGTTATAAATAACCAAGGTAAACTTAAAGAGTTATTAGAAAGTGAGCTTTCAAAGCAAGGTATGACTATTGAGCAAATGCAAGCAATGTTAGCCCAGCAGTTAGAGCAAGCGCCTGTAACTGAAGAAATAGCGAATGCGTTAACCAGCTTTGCCAGCGGTTTAAATTCGTTAACTGTTTCAGCAAAATTGCCTGAAGGCCAAACTATGATGGAAGTTAACCAGCAATTAATGATGCTAGCTGGTAAGCCAGAAGAACTGGTTAAGTTTATAAATTTAGAAGTTAAAGGCGAGTAATCACGATAAGTCGTTAAATCATAATTTAAAAAGCCGCACTTGTTTAATCAAATGCGGCTTTTATTATAGATAATGTTTAGTGAAGAATACGCGCTCTAATTGTTCCTTCAACTGCACTTAGCTCTTTAAGCGCTACTTCAGAGTGGTCGGTATCAACGTCAATAACCACATAACCAATTGCTTCATCAGTTTGTAAGTACTGAGCCGCTATATTGATACCGTGCTGCGCAAACGCTTGGTTAATTTGCGTTAACACACCTGGGCGGTTGTGGTGAACATGCAATAAGCGACTACGGTTAGCAAGCTCTGGCAGTGATACCTCAGGGAAGTTAACGGCGGTAATTGTAGAGCCGTTATCTGAGTATTTAGCCAATTTACCTGTCACTTCAATACCAATATTTTCTTGAGCTTCTTGAGTTGAACCACCAATATGCGGCGTTAAAATAACGTTATCGAAGTCGCGTAGTGGCGATACAAACTCTTCATCGTTAGATTTAGGTTCAACAGGGAACACGTCAATTGCTGCACCACTTAGCTTTTTCTCGCTAAGTGATTCTGCAAGGGCATCAATATCAACAACGGTGCCGCGAGAGGCGTTAATTAAAATAGCGCCTTGTTTCATTACCGCAAGCTCTGCCGAACCGATTAAGTTTTTGGTTTGTGGTGTTTCTGGCACATGCAAACTAATTACATCAGATCGCTGAAGTAGTTGAGTCAAGTTATGCACTTGTTTTGCATTACCCAGTGTTAGCTTATCCTCAATATCGTAAAACTCGACGTTCATACCAATATTTTCAGCCATAATACCTAGCTGAGTACCAATGTGGCCGTAGCCAATAATACCCAACGTTTTACCACGTGCTTCAAATGAACCCGTTGCTGTTTTTAGCCACTCACCACGGTGAGCCGCAGCATTTCGCTCAGGTATACCGCGAAGTAAAAGCAGTATTTCACCAAGTACTAGCTCTGCAACAGAGCGTGTATTTGAAAATGGCGCATTAAATACAGCAATACCACGCTGGCGAGCGTTACTTAAGTCAACTTGGTTTGTGCCAATACAAAAACAACCAATGGCAATCAGCTTCTCTGCAGCATCTAAAACAGCTTCGTTAATATGAGTACGAGAACGCAGACCTACAAAGTGAGCGTCTTTAATACGTTCTTTAAGCTCGTCTTCAGGTAGCGATGTTTTAACGTAGTCTATATTGCTGTAACCATTTCGTTTTAGCGTTTCAACTGCGCTTTGGTGCACACCTTCAAGCAAGAGAATTTTAATTTTGTCTTTTGCTAACGATACCTTACTCATAACCTCATCCTATTTAATTTGAGGCCCATTTTTAGTGCCGATAATTACTTTATCAGCACCACGCATCGCAAATAGGCCATTGGTAACTACGCCAACAATTTGATTTATATCTGTCTCAAGTTGCTTAGCATTGGTAATATTTAAATTATATACGTCTAAAATAACGTTACCGTTATCGGTAACCACACCTTGGCGGTAGACTGGGTCGCCGCCTAACTTTAATAACTCACGTGCTACGTAGCTGCGCGCCATTGGAATAACTTCAACGGGAAGCGGAAATTCCCCCAATGTGTCCACTAGTTTGGTGTCATCAACAATACACACAAACTGCTTAGCAACTGCAGCCACAATTTTTTCACGGGTAAGTGCAGCACCACCGCCTTTAATCATTTCGTTTTGAGCGTTAATTTCATCCGCGCCGTCGATGTAAACATCGAGTGCATCGATATCGTTTAGCTCAAACACTTCAATACCGAGCTCTTTTAAACGCGCTGTAGAAGCTTCAGAGCTTGATACTGCACCTACTAAAGTGTCTTTAACTGTACCAAGGGCATCAATAAAGTGATTAACGGTTGAGCCTGTGCCTACACCTACTATCGTGTTTTCTTTTACAAACTCGAGTGCAGCCCATGCTGCTGCTTTTTTTAATTCGTCTTGTGTCATTATTTTGTGCTCATGTATGTCAAACGTGTGCTGCAAGTATGCGAATAATCACATCACCAGCAGTAATTTTTGTTGGGTGTTATTATGGTTTTAAGCGGTACGTCCCAAGACTCTATTGGCAATACATCAACTTTTTGGCACTCATGTGCAAGGCCTATAAGTCGTGTTTTTTGCCAGTTTTCATCGTGTAAACGAGCCAGTGTTCTATCGTAAAACCCACCTCCCATTCCTAAGCGATTACCTTGATTATCGAATGCAACTAATGGCATAAGTAAGTAGTCCAGCTCGGGTAAAGGGCATATTTGACTGCAATTTAGCTTAGGTTCAAAGATACCATAGCGATTTGCCTTCATGGGTGAGTTTTTCTCATAGCGCTGAAACAGCAAAGTGGCGCCATTAAATGGGTGTATTACTGGTAGGTAAATAACGTGATTTAAGTTCCATAATTCTTTAATTAACAAGGAGGTATCAAGCTCTCCGTCGTTACTTAAATAAATGGCGATATGTTGATTTTTAGCTGTTTTTTTTGTTTTTAAGTATTGAATAAAATTCATACTTAAAGATTGAGATGCTAAATTTTGCTGTTCATTAGACAAATTATTACGTAATTCGCGAATAGATTTTCTTATTTGGGCGCGTGAATCGCTCATTTTTCAAACTTACCAACTAATTAAAAAGCAAATAAAGCAGGAAACGCCAAGTACACCGCAAGTATAATAAGCAACGTAACAACCGTAGCTATTAACGAATAAAGCAATGCATTACTGCGTTTTTTAGGCTGAGTTATTAGTTCCTCGTCCAGTAATAGCTCTTCGTCTTGCCATTCGTCTTCATCTACTTCAGGGGTTTTTGTTTGGTTTTCAGGTAAGCGCTGCTCAAGGTCTTCGAGTTTTTCTTCTAGCCTGATTAAACTGCTGGTTATGTAGTCTAATGCGTCAAAAATACGCTCATCTCGCTGGCTATCACTTACCGTTTGAGTGGTTTTTTCAGTATTTGTCGATACAGCTTGAAGCTTACTTTTAATACCCATTCCAACAAGTAGCTTAGCTTGTTTTAATGCTTTGTTTTTATCGCTAGGCGCAAATAAAGGCTTACCTTTAAAAAATAAGGCTACTTTTTCTTCTGAGATTTTTAGTTTTGCCGCCAGTGTTGTACACGCTGTTTTTGAGTCAACGTTATCAGCGAGTCCAGCAAACATAACGCGAAAGTTATCGGTCATTTAAATATCCCTAAAGCTTTATAATTAAATGAGTATATACCTAAAGTATAAAAAAGTTCGAGGACCAATTAATAGTTATTTTTTAAACTATGAATTAGCGTTGCGTTACATAATTGCTAGCTATAAAAAAGGCCCTTAAAAGGGCCGTTTTTTTGCTTTAGTCTTAAAGACCCGCTGCTGCGCGAAGTGCGTCAGCTTTATCTGTGCGTTCCCATGGGAATTCGTCACGGCCAAAGTGGCCGTAAGCTGCAGTAGGAAGGTAGATAGGGCGCTCTAAATCAAGCATTTGAATTAAGCCGTAAGGGCGTAGGTCAAAATGTTCACGAATTAATTCGATTAAACGTGCTTCTTCTAATTTACCAGTACCAAACGTTTCAACACTAATAGAAGTTGGCTCTGCAACACCTATTGCGTAAGATACTTGTAATTCACACTTATCAGCAAGGCCAGCAGCCACTACGTTTTTAGCCACGTAACGTGCAGCGTATGCAGCTGAGCGGTCAACTTTTGATGGATCTTTACCAGAGAAAGCACCACCACCGTGACGTGCCATACCGCCGTATGTATCAACAATGATTTTACGACCTGTTAAACCACAGTCACCCATTGGACCACCAATTACAAATCGGCCTGTTGGGTTAATAAAAAACTTAGTTGCGCTTGTGATTAGTTCAGCAGGAAGTACTGGCTTGATGATGGTTTCCATCACAGCTTCTACTAAATCGTTTTGAGAGATGTCTTCGCTGTGCTGAGTTGACAGAACAACCGCATCAATACCTACTGGCTTACCGTTTTCGTATGCAAAAGTAACTTGAGATTTTGCATCTGGACGTAACCAGTTAAGCTCGCCGCTTTTACGTACTTGTGCTTGACGTTGAACTAAACGGTGAGAATACGTGATAGGTGCAGGCATTAACACTTCAGTTTCGTTACATGCGTAACCAAACATTAAACCTTGGTCGCCAGCGCCTTGTTCTTCTGGGCTAGTACGGTCAACACCTTGGTTAATGTCTGGAGACTGTTTACCAATGGTGTTCAAAATTGCACACGAGTCAGCATCAAAACCCATATCTGAGTGAGTGTAGCCAATTTCACGTACTGTTTTACGCGTAATCTCTTCTATATCAACCCATGCGCTAGTAGTGATTTCACCACCAACCATAACCATACCTGTTTTCACGTATGTTTCGCACGCAACGCGGGCATGAGAGTCTTGCTCTAGGATAGCATCAAGAACCGCATCAGAGATTTGGTCGGCGATTTTATCCGGATGACCTTCAGAAACAGATTCAGAAGTAAATAAATGTTTTGCCATTGTAATTATGCTCACAAATATTGCGCTTCACAAACGTCGGTATTAGCGCTAAAAAATTAAGGGGCGTATTTTATCTAAAACGAAACACCTTGCATAGTGTTTTTACGCCTAGACGTCTAAATTAAATTAGTTATGACATTATGGTCTTAAAAAATATTCATAATACCTCATTTTTATAGGGTTTTTAATTGCACACAGCCCCCACAATAAGTAAGAATGGTCGCAATAAAAGTGCTCTTGTAACTTGAGTACATAAACGAACACATAAATACCCGCGCAAATACATATATAAGGTAGGAGAATTCATGCCATCTCGCAAAGAACTTGCAAATGCTATTCGCGTCTTGTCAATGGACGCAGTACAAAAGGCCAAATCTGGTCACCCTGGAGCCCCTATGGGCATGGCTGATATCGCAGAAGTATTATGGCGCGATTATCTAAAACATAATCCATCAAATCCAGAGTGGGCAGACCGAGATCGATTTATACTGTCAAACGGCCACGGTTCAATGCTTATCTATTCTTTATTGCACTTAAGTGGTTATGATTTACCGTTGGACGAAATTAAAAACTTCCGTCAAATGCACTCTAAAACACCAGGCCACCCAGAATACAGTTATGCGCCAGGTATCGAGACCACTACGGGCCCACTAGGCCAAGGGATCACAAATGCAGTAGGCATGGCAATTGCTGAAAAAGCGCTTGCGGCACAATTTAACCGTGAAGGTCACGACATTGTTGATCATCATACCTATGCATTCATGGGCGACGGTTGTTTAATGGAAGGCATTTCGCATGAAGCCTGTTCGCTTGCCGGCACATTAGGCCTTGGCAAGCTGGTTGCTTTTTGGGATGACAACGGCATTTCTATTGATGGTGAAGTTGAAGGTTGGTTTAGCGATGACACACCAGCACGTTTTAAAGCGTACGGCTGGCACGTAATTAGTGACGTTGATGGCCACGACAGCGATGCAGTAAGTGCTGCAATTAGCGAAGCAAAAAGCGTGACTGATAAACCAACCCTCATTTGTTGTAAAACAATTATTGGTTACGGTTCACCTAATAAATCGGGTAGCCACGACTGTCACGGTGCACCACTTGGCGATGACGAAATTAAAGCATCGCGTGAGTTTTTAGGTTGGACGGGCGATGCATTTGAAATCCCTGAAGACATTTACGCACAGTGGGATGGAAAAGCTAAAGGCCAAGAACTTGAATCAAGCTGGGACGAAAAGTTTGCAGCCTATGCAAAAGCATTCCCAGAGCTTGCAGCTGAGTACAAACGCCGTACAAATTCAGATTTACCTGCCGATTGGGCTGAAAAGTCACAAGCGTATATTGAGCAGTTACAAGCAAACCCGGCAAATCCAGCATCTCGTAAAGCGTCACAAAATGCATTAAATGCATTTGGTCCATTATTACCAGAATTTATGGGTGGCTCTGCCGATTTAGCAGGTTCAAACTTAACAATTTGGGAAGGCTCTAAAGGCCTAACAGCGGACGATGCAAGTGGTAACTACGTTTACTACGGTGTGCGTGAGTTTGGTATGTCGGCAATTATGAACGGTATTGCACTTCATAAAGGCTTTATTCCTTACGGTGCAACGTTCTTAATGTTTATGGAATACGCACGCAACGCGGTTCGTATGGCTGCATTAATGAAGCAACCAAGCATTTTTGTATACACGCACGATTCAATTGGTTTAGGTGAAGATGGTCCAACTCACCAACCAGTAGAGCAAATTGCCAGCATGCGTTTAACGCCTAACCTTTATAACTGGCGCCCGTGTGACCAAGTTGAGTCAGCAATTGCATGGCAACAAGCTATTGAACGTAAAGACGGTCCTACATCGTTAATATTCACACGCCAAGGTCTTGAGCAACAGGCGCGTGATGCACAACAGTTAAGCGACGTCAAAAAGGGTGGTTACATCCTTAGCTGTGACGGCAACCCAGAGCTAATTATTATTGCAACCGGTTCTGAGGTGCAATTAGCACAAGATTCAGCTACTGAATTACGCAGCCAAGGTAAAAAGGTACGTGTTGTATCTATGCCATGTACTGATGCATTCGAAGATCAATCGCCTGAGTACAAAGAAAGCGTATTACCAGCAAGCGTTTCACGTCGCGTAGCGGTAGAGGCAGGTATTGCTGATTATTGGTACAAGTATGTAGGCCTAAATGGCGCCGTAGTCGGTATGACCACCTTTGGTGAGTCTGCACCAGCTAACGAGTTGTTTGAGCACTTTGGCTTTACGGTTGAAAACATTGTAAGTAAAGCAAACGCACTTTTTTAATCGTTTTTGATTAAATAAGTTAAGTAATTTAAAAACCCGCCAATGTGCGGGTTTTTTTATGCCCATATATGAAACAACTTCATCTTATACCAATCCGCTTAATTAAGTGATCTATTTTGAGGATAGGTAAACGTGTTGATAGCTAGGCAAAAAATTCGTTATTTAGTTGTTCTAAATGAGGATTTTTTAACGCAGATAGCGACACTTTTAGCCCCTAAAAATGATTAAGTATTATTGCGAATTGGTATTAAGCGTTACTGCTTTTCTTGCAAGAAAGTAAGCTATCAGGCAAGGTAGTGAGATAAAATTTATAAATAAAGATCTTTAAATTAATAGCAGGAGCTAAAATGTCTCAGTTTGAAAATGTAAGCGTAGTTAAAAAGGCCAACGTGTATTTTGACGGAAAAGTGTCAAGCCGTACGGTTGTATTTAGCGATGGAACTACCAAAACATTAGGCTTTATGCAGCCGGGTGAATTTGTATTCGATACCAGTAAAAAAGAACTCATGGAGCTGTTAGGTGGCCAGTGGGATATTTTATTACCAGGGGCAAGCGAGTGGAAAACGTTTTCTGCGGGCGAGTCGTTTAATGTAGACGCTAACGTAAGCTTTAAAGTAAAAGTAAGTGATTTTGCCGACTACTGTTGCTCGTACACAGATTAATAGCTAGCACAGTTAGACGTCTGAAAGCCCATGGTTTATGGGCTTTGCATAAACTTTGCGCAACACATGATTTAAATCACCAAAAACCGCAAATAAACCTCAAATATCTCTCTTTTTTCCTTGTGTTAATCTAAATAGCCCCCAATACTATTTATGAGGTAACAAATAAAAGGATACCCTATGAAAATTAATCTTTCTGGTCACCATGTTGAAGTTACTGACTCTATTAGAGAGCACATCAACGAAAAATTTTCTAAAATTGAGAGCCACTTTCCATCACTTATTTCTCTCGATATGATCTTGTCTAAAGAGCATCATAAAATCCAAGCCGAAATTAGCACTAATTACGAAGGTGCGCGAATATCAGTAAAAGGGGAAAACGAAGTAATGTACCCAGCTATTGCAAGCGCAGCTAAAAAACTCGATGCAGCACTAAAACATCGAAAAGGGCAAATAAAAGCAAATTTACACGAAAAGCCTGTAAGTACAACGCCAGAAATAGCGCACGAAATCATCCAAGAGATGGAACTAAAATAATTTTTAGTCCCAAAGCACTATAAAAAAGAGCCTTACGGCTCTTTTTTATTGCCTTTAATTTAGGTAAGTTATGCAGCCTTCGGTGTTATTAATTGTGAAAATTAATAACCAGAGTGAATAACATACACAATTTGAGAAATTAATGCAGCAAATACACACTTCTTGGAAATCTCACGTAGGCGCACTAGGCCCTGGTATTTTAATGGCAACTGCAGCAATTGGCGGGTCTCACTTAGTTGCATCTACTCAGGCTGGCGCGCTATTTGGCTGGCAACTATTTTGGTTAATACTGGCTGTTAACGTATTAAAATATCCGTTTTTTCGCTTTGGTATGGAATATACCTTAGCCACTAAAAACAGTTTAGTAGAAGGCTATAAAAACAAAGGCCCGGTGTATTTTTATAGTTTTATAGGCCTAAACATACTCGCTGCTGTTGTTAATACCGCAGGCGTATTACTACTTACCGCCAGCTTACTGCATTACGCACTGCCTGTAGTGATAGAGGTAACCCTGCTATGTTGGATATTGCTCGGTGTTTGCTTAGCAATATTATTGTTAGGTCACTTTAAAGCGCTTGATAGCGTTGCTAAAGGCATTATGGGGCTCTTAACGCTCGCTACTGTTATTGCGCTAGTTATCGCATTTAGTAACGGCCCAATGGCGCCAGCTGACTATATTGGCCCGTCACCTTACGAACTTGCTATGCTCAGCTTTATGGTCGCTTTAATGGGCTGGATGCCAGCACCCATAGAAATATCAGCCCTTAGTTCGCTATGGCTCAAAGAAAAACAAACTCAGCAAACGGTCACTAAAAGCCAAGGCTTATTCGATTTTAACGTAGGCTATTGGCTAACAGCCTGCTTAGCATTGGTATTTTTTAGCTTAGGTGTGCTGGTGCAATACGGGCAAAGCAGCAGTATTGAGCTTGGCGGTGTTGCCTTTGCTAAACAGCTTATTGATATGTACGCACTGACTATTGGTGAGTGGGCAAGGCCGCTGGTATCAGCTATTGCTTTTTTATGTATGTTTGGCACTACACTCACCGTGCTTGACGGCTACGCACGTACACTTAACGAGTCACATAAATTGCTTGGTTTTGGGCAATCAAAACACAGCCTAAATATTTGGTTAATACTGCAAGCACTTGCAGGCATGGCCGTTATTTTATTTTTTAAATCAGCTCTTGGCTCCATGCTTACCTTTGCCATGACACTTGCTTTTGTAACCACCCCCGTTTTTGCATGGCTTAACTTTAGCCTAGTGCGCTCAGAGCCCGCCATTAAACATAGCGCACTATTGCGCAGCTTAACGTGGTTAGGCTTAGTGTACTTAGTTGGTTTTGCTGTTGTGTTTGTGGTGTGGAAGTTAGCAGCCTAAATATAGCCACTTACTTTAGGGCTTCAATTAAAGCCCTAAAATATAAAATTTTAGGATTAAACGAGGCATAAATGGATATTAGAACAGGCGAGCTTTCAAACCTTCACGTTATAAAGCTACTACAAGCGCATCATAACGATATGCTAAAATACTCCCCCATTGAGAGCGTACATGCACTTGATGTAACTAAACTCACTCAGCCCGATATAACTTTTTATAGTTTATGGATTGATAATAACTTAGCGGGTGTTGGCGCATTAAAAGTGCTCAATGCCACGCATGGCGAAATTAAATCAATGCGCACCTCAAGCAACTATTTACGCCAAGGCATAGCCGCTAAGTTACTCACGCATATTATTGAGCAAGCAACACTGCGAGGGTATAAAAAACTTAGCTTAGAAACCGGCACTGCTAAGGCGTTTTTACCTGCGCAAAAGCTTTACACTCAGTTTGGTTTTAAAGAGTGCGAACCGTTTGCTGATTATGAGTTAGATCCGTATAGCTTGTTTATGAGTAAAGGGCTTTAAAAGTGAGTAGGGGATATTATGGGTTATAAAGTTGAACTTAAAGCCCCTGCACTGGATGAATTTACCAATTTACGTACACAAGTAAAGTGGAGAAACCCCGACGATGAAGTACTAAAAGCAAGCATCGAAAACTCACAGTTTTGGGTTGCCGTGTACGACATTGATAAGTTGATAGGCACTGGCAGAGTGATTGGTGATGGCGCAATGTATTTTTATATTCAAGATATAATTGTTGCGCCAAGCTATCAAAAACAAGGCATTGGCCATTTAGTAATGACCCACATTGAAAACTACTTAAGCAACACCTGTTCTAATGGCGCTACAGTAGGTTTATTAAGTGCTCACGGTAAAGAAAGCTTTTATACACATTATGGTTATGTAAAACGTGATGGCGATAGTTTAGGGTTTGGAATGTGTAAGTTTTTTTAAATAGTATAAAAAATTTCGTAGATAGAGAAATCACCTTTAACCTTTTCTTTCAATGCTTTTAAGTTGCTAAACTTATTTACAAAGATCTCATTTTTCCATATCTACTTGTTAAATAAAGGTTGTTTTAATGTTTTTTTATGATTAATATCTTTGCCGTTGATAAATATAAGGAAATATAATGGAACATCAATTTAAACTCAAATCCCTACTTGTTTTACCTCTTGTAACTATTTTAACCGCATGTGGCTCTTCAGATTCAAATGAGAAAGCGACTAATAATGAAGTTGCTATTGTAAATAATGCGCCTCTAATAACATCTGAAGCGGTAACCTCTGCTATCGAAGACAATACTTATACTTATTTAGTTGAAGTTCAAGATGATGGAGATGATTTGACGTTTACACTCAGTTCATTCCCAGAGGGTATGTCTATATCTGAAACAGGCTTAATTGAATGGCTTCCTACCGAAGGAGTATTAAGCTCAGGTGAAGTAGTTGTTGCCGTTAATGACGGGGAAAATGATAATGTAATTCAATCATTTGAAGTAGTCGTTACTCCGGTTAATGATACCCCTGTATTATCCCTCATACCAAATCAAACAGTTAAAAGTGGGGATGATTTTAGTTTTCAATTAGTTTTGACTGATCCTGACGATAATATAGAAAATGGTGACTTCTCGTTTTCAGTTTCCCCTGAAATTGAAGGAATGGAAATAGATCAAAACGGTCTAATTACTTATCAAGCCAGAGCTTCAGAGACAACTGAGTATAACTTAACAGTTGAAGTGAGAGATGGACAAGAAGATGGAGTATTACCTGTAAGAGCTTCATTCATACTTGATGAGCAATTCTTTCAAGGTATTTCAGCGGTTATAAAAAATTACTACACTGAAGATGTAATTCCAAATGCAGATGCTTTTTTGACGAATGGTAATGAAATCCTAGCTGATTCGGTCTCTGATGAAAATGGGATTGTTACATTTTCTATCCAAGATATATACATTACTGAACGCATGTCTATTATCAGTGACGCTTCTGGCTTTGCTGAGATGGCTATAGGCTTAAATGAAGAGCAAATAGACTTGTCTAATAATATCTTATTACAACCTGTTCAGGCTGAGATATCGTTTGATCCAACTATCGAGAATAATCTTTCAGTTGAGGATTTTGTACTTGTAGAGTTACCTGCTAACAGCTTGCAGCGAGCGGATGGGACTTTAGCTACAGGACTCGTCAATGCAGAGCTCACAATTATAAACCCTGCTATTGATATTAACCTTATGCCCGGTGAAATGATTACTAAAGATGTTAATGGAGAGATTAAACCTATTGAGTCTTTTGGAGCGATAACGGTTACTTTTGAAGATGCTGATGGCGTTGAACTTAATTTGACTGAAAATATGCAAGCCAAAATAAATATTCCAGCTGTTGGTGAGCTAGATGGAACGGTTCCTTTATATTACTTTGACAATAACTCTGGCCTTTGGATAGAAGAGGGGCAGGTTGAGTTAGTATCTGGACCACAAGGAAATTACTATTCCGGAATGGTTTCCCATTTTACTACATGGAATGCTGATCGGATATATGAAACTATTTTTATAAATGGTTGTATTGAAGACAAGGATCAAAATCGACTTGAAGGTGTACAAATTAATTCAGAAGGCAGGGACTATATAGGTTCGTCATCAGCGGTTACTGATGAAAATGGCGACTTTTCAATACCTGCAAAGATGAATAGTACTGTTCTTATTTCATCTTCGGCTGGTATTCAAAGTCGAACATTTTCTATTGATACTTTTAATACTGATATTACTCTAAGTGAGTGTGTTGTTTTAAATGAAGCATTTACTAAGATAAAGTTAAATTGGGGATTAATGCCAACTGATTTGGATTCTCATTTATGGGGGCCTTCAAGTACGAACGGCGAACAGTTCCATATTTATTTTGGAAATGAGCAAGTAATAGTAAACGACGTAGTTATGTTTTTAGACGTTGACGATGTCACTAGTTATGGCCCTGAGGTGATCTCTATACCAGAGTTTGCTTTACCAGGAACATACTCTTACAAAGTACATAATTATTCTGGTACTCCAGAAATTGACTCTGATACTACTAAGGTTGAGTTATTAATTGACGACCGTAGGTATGTGTTTACTCCACCTGGTGAAGGTGCAGATGAAATGTGGCATGTTTTTGATTTAATTGTAAGTGAAGTAGGGAATGTGCAAGTCAATAAGGTAGATATATTTGAACCTTATTACTTTTATTCGAGTAACTCTTTAGTTCCAAACTCTAATATTGAGCCAAAAATTAAGTATTATGAAAGCATTTATAATAAACTGATAACTGGTAAGTATTACGCTAAGTAATATATTTACGAGCCTCTTTTATTAAGGGGCTCGCTTCTAAATATTTAACTCATATAGCCCTTTATTTTCAATAAACTCCTCGACTGCGCAATTGAAACCGTAAACTAACATTGATTGTTATAACTCTGTTTATTATACCTGACTACACTTGCGATGATTAAAATGTAGAGTTATTCAGAGGGTACTGTTGGTTAGCAATCTGTATATATTGGATGTAAATAATAACTTCAAAGGTTGTATTTTTACACTTAAAAAATAGTTATGACTTTCTATATTATCTGTTCAAGTTACGTTAACTACCTAAGGTGTGCGTTAACTATATAGCGGTGTTGGTACTTAACTGATTCAGGTAAATAGTAGTAATATTTGGAGAAAAAATGAATAATAAAATTTTAGGAATAGTACTTGTAGTAGTTGGCGCAGCATTAGCTACGTGGGGCTACAATGTTTACGATGCAGCTGCGTCGCAAATCAGCAGAACATTAAGCGGCGATACGCCAATGGAAGCGTTGGCTGGTATGGTCGGTGGCGCTATTTGTGTTCTAGTCGGTATTTCACGGTTAAAGTAAATTAGTCATATTAGATTTCTCAACAAAATCCCCCCCATTTTATTGAGAATATATCTTTATAATTTAAGAATGCATTTTATTAATACTCAGTATTAACTCAGATCTTTTATCGCTCTACTTATCCCATCCAAGCTCAGCGCGTACATGCGATTGTTCATTAGCTCTTTTATAAAGCCAATTGATTGATAGTACGGCCAGTGTTCAACGGGTTGTGGGTTGAGCCAGGCGACTTTATCAAAGTGGTTTGTTATACGCTGTAACCATGCACTGCCGGGCTCTTCGTTGTAATGTTCTACCGAGCCGCCAGGGTAGGCTATTTCGTATGGGCCCATAGTGGCATCACCCACAAATATGACTTTGTAGTCGCTGGTAAATTTATTAATCAGCGTCATGGTGTCTATTACGTTTGAATGGCGGCGTTGGTTATCCTGCCAAACGTGTTCGTATAAACAGTTATGAAAGTAGTAAAACTCTAAGTGTTTAAACTCGCTGTGGGCAGCACTAAACAGCTCTTCGCAGGTGTGAATGTAATCATCCATTGAGCCACCAATATCAAACAGCATTAACACTTTAACTGCGTTGTGGCGCTCTGGTGCCATTTTTACATCCAGCATGCCGCCTTGTTTAGCGGTCGCGCGAATGGTCTCGTTTAAATCAAGGGTGTCGCTTGCGCCAGTGCGGGCAAATTTACGTAGTTTTTTAAGGGCGAGTTTAATGGTGCGCGAGCCAATTTCACGATCAGAGTCTAAGTTACGGTATTCGCGTTTATCCCACACTTTGACAGCGCGGCGGTTGCGGTTGCCGTCTTGACCTATGCGCACGCCCTCGGGGTTATAACCATACGCGCCAAAGGGTGATGTACCACCCGTGCCAACCCATTTACTCCCGCCAGCATGGCGTTTTTGTTGTTCTTCTAGGCGCTCTTTGAGGGTTTTCATTAGCTCATCAAGGCCACCCATGGCGTTGAGTTGTGCTTTTTCTTCATCGCTTAAATGCTTTTCAAACTCTTTGCGCAGCCAGTCATTGGGTAAGTCATGTTGCTGCTTTAAGCTTTCGAGTAAGTCGAGGTCGGCAACGCCGCTAAAGTAATCAGCAAAGGCTTTATCAAAACGGTCAAAGTGGGTTTCGTCTTTAACCATAATGGTACGGGCTAAATAGTAAAAACCGTCAATGTCGGCAAATACCGCCCCTTTTTTTAGTGCATTGATTAAATCAAGCAGCTCACGCATGCTGACCGGTAAGCGGTATTCACGCAATTTGAAGAAAAACGCAATCAACATATTAACGGCGGCTCATAAAGGCAAGTTTTTCGATTAGGCTGATGTCTTGCTCGTTCTTTAAAAGCGCACCAAACATTGGCATTAGGCCACCTTTTTGACTTTTGTCGTGCAAGGTTTTCGCATCGATATCCTCAGCCATTAAAAGTTTAAGCCAATCGAGTAGTTCGCTGGTAGATGGTTTTTTCTTAATGCCGTTGACTTCACGTAAGTTAAAAAACACTTCTAATGCTTGGCGTACTAAATCTTGTTTTACATCGGGGTGATGGACATCAACAATCTGCTGCATTTCGTCGCTCGATGGAAAATCAATATAATGGAAAAAGCAGCGGCGCAAAAATGCATCTGGCAGTTCTTTTTCGTTATTTGAGGTGATGATCACAATAGGGCGCTGTTTAGCAACAACGCGCTCGCCAGTTTCATAAACATGAAACTCCATTTTATCCAGCTCAAGCAATAGGTCGTTTGGGAATTCGATGTCGGCTTTGTCTATTTCATCAATCAATAATACTGGGCGTTTATTATTCTGCTCGCCGTAGGTAAAGGCTTGCCAGAGCTTACCTTTAACAATGTAATTGCCTATGTCGTGCACACGCTCATCACCAAGCTGGCTATCACGCAGGCGTGATACCGCGTCATATTCGTATAAGCCTTGCTGTGCTTTGGTGGTCGATTTGATATGCCATTGTATAAGTGTGGTATCTAAACTTTTAGCCAGCTCTTCGGCCAGCATCGTTTTGCCTGTACCAGGTTCACCTTTAATAAGTAATGGTTTTTCAAGCATAATAGCAGCATTTACAGCCTGTTTTAGCGAGCTGCTTGCGATGTAATTGTCAGTAGAATTAAATTGCACGGTGTACCCTTGTCTGGTCTGAGCAGTTTGAATGGGGTTATAATGCCACAGTTAATCTGCAGGTCCAAGGTAGGCAAAACGAGGTATAGTTTTGCCCTCTTTTTCAACGGTTTCTAAAAACATACTAAGTGGTCGTGCCCAAATACCGAACTCACCATATAAGGCTTGATATATCACCAATTGTTCGTCTGTTTCGCTATGTGTTGCCTGATATAAAACTTTGTACTGCGGGCCTTTGTAGTGTTGATATAAACCCAGTTTTAGTGCTGTAGTCATGCTTCAATCTCTTGTATAATTTGTGTTTGCACTTTTAATGCTAACTAATTTGCCAATATTATGAACTATATTTCGTTAGATGATTACAGAAAAGCGTGGGTTTTTCGCCATAAAGACATTCCGGTATCAAGTGATGACGCAGCTAAAATAAAACCAATGAGCGACGAGCGCGCTGCTGTGCTTTGGAGCACAATGGTAAGCCGGGAGTTTGACCACCCCGACTTTTTTGATGACAGTATGTGGTGCGGTCAAGATAAAAGTTTTAGTGATGAAGTTAACTGGGAAGCAGCTTGGGAAAATGGCGATGCTTTACCACCTCAAGAAATTTTAGAGTTTTTAGGGTGGGAAGCAAATACCACGGTATATTTTTGTATGGCGCGCGATAATGTTATTGAAACAACGTTTGACGTATTTAAACGTAATTGGCAAAACTTTATGTTTTTAGCCGATGGCAGTTTACTAGTTGGTAAAAAGCGCAACAGTGTTGTGCAATTTTTAGAGTCGGGTAAAGCTAAGTTAGGTGAAAAACCAAGCGCTTAATTTATTATGTGTGCTTAAAAACTATTCAGTACTATGTTATAAAACAGTTATCTGAATGTTTTTGAGTAAAGCAATTGGTCGCGAAAAATCAGTCACTTGGTGAACAGCAGCAAGTTGAAATTTGGCAAACTGATGCGCAAAAGGCGCTTTATGCGCAGTTGTGCAATGCATTTTATCAGCGAGAAGTTCAGCGGTTAGTCGCCGAACCTAATGCCGATAAGCTGCGTAGGCAGTTAAAAAGTTTGCCTTATTACATTGAACGAGCTGCATCGCTTGTAGTAAACGGGCATTCGCCTTTTACGCTTGATGCACAAAATGGCTCGTGGCTCGAAAAACAAAAAGCAACGCCGCCCGATGTAAATAAACAAGCCAATGAACTTTTTTTTCAAGCGCATGCCAAAGTGGGACTAATTGTTCCGGTGATAGTAAACCAGTATGACAAATTACACCTTAGGATAGACAGTATTGATCAGGTGTCTGAAAACAAGTTGCATTGCAACGAGCTAGGGTGGTTTGATTTTTTAGGCAACGGCCTAGAGCAGCAATATGCACAACTTTTAAAGCCAAGTAAGTTGAGTTTAGCTGCAGCATGCTGTGGGCATCAGTGGCAGTTTTCAAAGCGTTGCACACCACGTGTATTATCACTACGTGAAATGCTACTGGCAGGGAACATTAATTGGCGCAATATAAAACGCCCATTAGCTTAGTTAAGTTAAAACTTTTAAATTATTAAATAAGGAGTGTTAAATGCGTGTTTTTCAAGTGTGCTTACTGTGCTTAGCACTGTTTGTTCAATACAGGTTATGGTTTGGTCAAAATGGTGTGCAAGATTACTCGCGCTTAAAAGGGGCGGTGGCAACCCACCAAGACACTAA